>CANNLB010000023.1 GCA_947505565.1 Acidobacteriota bacterium
AAATTACACGAGTGGCGTTGGGCCAGCGGTAAGACTCTTAAACTTCTTAACGCGGAACTCCAACCCACTCGAAAGAGTGGGTTTTCGCTTTTTGGGCAGATCCATTCTTTCGAGGCAAATCAAAACGATGATCATCTCTATGAAAATTCACAGCACCAAGGAACAGATCGAAGCCGTATGCGACCGCATCCGTCACTTCGGTTACAAGATCCACGCCATCGAAGGAGAAGAGCGTTGCGTGATCGGGATCGTCGGTGTCGGCGACGTCACCAACTGTCGCGAATCGCTGGAAGCTATGCCGCAGGTCGAAAAGGCGGTCCGGATCTCGGCCCCCTACAAGTTCGTTTCTAAAGAATACAAGTCCATCCCCACTGTCATTACGGTTCGAACCCACACCGGACCTATCGTGATCGGTGGTGATGATTTCGTCATGATGGCGGGCCCCTGCTCGGTCGAAAGCGAGGAGCAGATCATGGAATCGGCCTACGCCGTCGCCGAAGCCGGAGCGCAAATTCTCCGCGGCGGAGCCTTCAAGCCCCGCACTTCGCCCTACGATTTCCAGGGCATGGAAGGCGAGGGCCTCAAGCTACTCGCTAAGGCTCGCGAAGCCACGGGGCTTGCGATCATCACCGAAGTCATGGCGGAACGCGACGTCGAACTCGTTGCCGAATACGCCGACATTCTGCAGATCGGAGCGCGCAACATGCAGAACTTCGCGCTGCTAAAACGGCTCGGCTCCTGCGGTCGGCCCATCATGCTCAAGCGCGGCCTCAGCGCCCAGATTAAGGAATTGTTGATGTCTGCCGAGTACATCGTCGCTCACGGCAATCCCAATATCATGCTCTGCGAGCGCGGCATCCGAACCTTTGAAACGGCCACCCGCAATACGTGCGACATCACCGCCGTCTCCGTACTCGATGAGTTGACCCATCTGCCGGTCATCCTCGATCCCTCCCACGCCACCGGCAAACGCAGCCTCGTCCCGGCCCTCTGTCGCGCCGGCGTCGCCATCGGAGCCGACGGCCTCATCGTCGAAACCCATCCCTGCCCGGAAAAAGCCGTCAGCGACGGCGCGCAAAGCCTGACGCTCGATCAGTTCCGCAAGCTGATGAAGGACCTAGCTCCTTATATCTCGCTTTGGAAGGGATCCCGCGTGAGCGAAGCCGTTACCGCGTAACTAACCGTGTCAGCAAGTTGCCGTGTAAGCTGGTTGCATGGGAATTCGCTGGCAAGGTTTGGGCCTCGTCCTCCTCGTGATCGTGTTTTGTGTGGCGATCGCCGGGGGACTGATCTGGAATCGTTCCCGACTCATTCCCCCCCTCGCGGGGCGAATGGCTCGCCTACCGGCCGGAAGTACGGTGGTCTATCTTGATGTCTCGGCGCTCCGCCAGTCGGGACTACTCGGGATGATAGCCGGTCCGCAGGTCACCGAAGATGCCGACTATCGGCAATTCGTCACATCTACCGGCTTTGACTATCGAAACGATCTCGATTCCGCCCTAGTCGGATCCTTGCAAGGAGAGTCCTTCATCGTGGCCATCGGACGGTTCGACTGGAAAGCGATCAAAGACCATACAACCCGTGTTGGTGGGGTTTGCAAGAACGGTCTCTGCCGCATGGCCGCTTCCACCCCGAAGCGCTTCATCTCTTACATCCCCTTGCATCACTCGATGATCGGAATGGCGGTATCGAGCGATGAGTGGGCCGTTACAAAATTGCAGGCCAAGAACGAGACGCCGCTACCGGAGCCCGATGCGGTCGTCTGGATCGGCATTCCCGGTGCCACCCTCGCCAAAGGCGACGCTCTACCCGCCGGAACTAAGCTGTTTGCGCAAGCCCTTTCCGCGGCAAAGCTAGTCACCATCGGACTCCATCCCGTTGCCGAAAAAAGCGAAATCCGCCTCGTTGCCGATTGCCCCACCGAAACGGCGGGCGGAGGTCTGGAAAGCCAGTTGAAGGGAGTCACCGAGGTCTTTCGCAAGTATCTCGAAAACGTGCAACAGAAGCCCAACCCGGGCGACCTGAGCGGCGTGCTGACCAGCGGTACTTTTTCTCGGCAGGGGACGATTGTCACCGGACGCTGGGTCGTCGGCCGGGACTTCCTGGAGACGCTGCTCGGCGGCCGCTTCTAGTAGCGCTCCACTATGCGTATGCTCGTCGCTGGCAGCCTCGTTTGGGACGCTTTGGTCGGCCCCGTTGCCCGCCTCGAGTGGGAAACCACTGCTTGGGTCGATTCTGCCGCCTCCGGACTCGGTGGTAACGGCGGCACTTCCGCCTTTACGATCGGTCGCCTGGGGGGCTCGGTTGGACTCCTCAGCGCCTGCGGAGCCGACGGCCTGGGGCATCTGCTGCGGAATACCCTGGAAGCCGCACGGGTTGATTGCGCCGCCCTGCAGTCGCTGCCGGAGCCCACCGCCACCACCGTCGGGCTTTACCACCCTGACGGTCGCCGCCAACTCTTTCACTCTCCGGGTGCCGGTGCCGTCGCTAAGTTCACCCTTCCACCCGGATACAACCACCTCCACATCGCCAACCCCTTCGCCCTCCCCTTTCTGCGCCGCCACGCCCCGGTACTGCTCCAAACCGCAAAAGCCGCCGGCCTGACCACCTCGCTCGACCTCGGCTGGGACCGCCTCGCCGAATGGTGCTCCGTCGTCGATCCCTGTCTGCCCTTCGTCGATCAATTGTTTGCCAATGCCGCCGAAGCAGCGTTCGTCCCAGGTCCCTACCCCTGCTCCGCCATCATCAAGCGAGGCGCCGACGGCTGTCTCGTCGATGGCGTGGTTGTGCCCGGTTTCCCTGTCCAGGCGGTCGACTCGACCGGGGCCGGTGATTGCTTCTGTGGAGCGTTTCTGGCCGCCACCGCCCGTGGGTTACCCCCCCTTGCCGCCGCCCGGTTTGCCAACGCCGTCGCCGCATGCAGCGTAACCCAGCCCGGCGCCACGCCGGGTCTGCTCGATTGGCAGGCCACCGAAGCCTGGATCGATCAGTTCAGGAAATAAGTCCGATACAATGTGTCCCGCTGTTTCGGAGTAAAGCCGGCCCCGCGGATGATCCGCCGCAGGTCTTCCTCGGACGCATGGAAATTGGCCCCAGCTTGCGAAACCACGTTCTCTTCCATCATGACGCTGCCCACGTCGTTGCCCCCGAACCGAAGCCCTAACTGACAGACCTTTAAGCCTTGCGTCACCCACGAGGTCTGAATGTTGACAATATTGTCGAGAAACAATCGACAAACCGCCAGCGTTCGTAAGAACTCCACGCTTGTCGCCTCTTCCTTCACGAAACGGCCCAGCGAGGTGTTGTCCCGCTGAAAGCTCCAAGGGATAAACGCCGTAAATCCGCCCGTCTCTTCCTGCAACTGACGCAATACATTCAAATGGTGCACGCGGTGGGCCAGCGTCTCGCCACATCCCCACATCATGGTCGCTGTCGTCCGCACCCCAAGCTTGTGGGCCGTCCGGTGGACGTCCAGCCACTCTTCGGTGTTGCACTTTAGCCGCGCAATCCGATGTCGCACCTCATCGTGCAGAATCTCCGCTCCCGCCCCGGGGATCGAGTCCATGCCGGCATCCCGTAGCCGGGCGATCGTATCCGCCAACGAGATCCCGCTGATCTGGGCGATATTCAAAATCTCCGGCGCCGAGAGCACGTGTAAGTGAATGGTAAATGTCTTCTTGATCGCCCGGAACAAATCTTCGTACCACTCAACCGGCAGATCCGGATGCAACCCTCCCTGCATCAAAACCCCCGTCCCACCCATGTCCAGCGTTTCCTGGATCTTCGAAAAAATCACTTCCTGAGGGTGAACATACGCTTCCTTGTGACCCTTCGCTCGGTAGAACGCGCAAAAGCTGCAATACTCGGTGCAGACATTTGTGTAGTTAATATTCCGGTCGATGATGTAAGTGGCCACGTTGTGCGGATGGTGCCGGCGTCGCATCGCGTCAGCGGCCATACCGAGGCCTACCAGATCATGGTCAGAGAACAACTCGAGCGCTTCGGCAGTAGACAGTTGGTTACTCATATGGCTATCCCCGGCTCCAATGTCGCCGCCAGGGATAAGTAGGCCTCTAAGCCTGCGATCTCCCGTGCGCCGATCCGAAAACGAATGTGTTCGGTCAAATAGTCGCGGACCAGCCCCCGAGGGATACCGCGCCGGTCCGCTTGGTGGTCGATAATCTCAGGCAGCCGTTCCCGGCCGTACTCCCAAGACCCCGAAAATAACTCCGTCGCTCCGGCCGGCAAAACCGGGCCAGCCCAAACGGCGAACACCATCGGCAGGCCCGTTAACTCTTTCCATGCCGCTCCCAGATCGAGATGCTCAAACGCAATTTGCGCCGGCTGCAGTCGCAGCGCGGGGTCGCCGATGATTAATGCCGCGTCCGCCGCCTCGAGCATCGGAGTCAACTGCGGCCGCATCACGATGATCTCCGGCTCCACCCCGTAGCGTTCACGCAGCAGAATTCGAGCGAGCATGACGGACGTCCGCGATCCATTGTCCACCGCAACCCGGCGAATCTGTCCCCACGGGACCTTAGTGAAAAGCAGAATGCTCCGGACCCCACCATCGCAGGCAATTCCGGTTTCGGGTACCGAAACAAGCCTCTGCCGAGCCATCTCAATCACGGGGACCAAGCCAATGTCAGCCGTACCGGAAAGGATCCGATCGGCACATTCAGCTGGTAGGCAGAACATCAAATTAACGAGGTCGCGCTGCGGTCCTCGCATCATTCCCCACACCAGCGGGATAGTGTTCAAATAGCTCACCGCTGCCACGCGGGGTTTGCCGGTTTCCATGATTACCTCCCTAGATGATAGCGAACGATACCCTGGGTGTATTGTGTAAAAAAAATCTCGCGAAAAGATCGACCCATCCCCACTATCTCACTGAAGTTTTATCCTCAAGCTGCCGATCTAAGACTAGGGCAGTGGTCCTTTGTCTCTTGGTTCCGTCCCCAATCCTGAACATCCGCTGGCAATTCTGGTGCCTACCGCACTTCGCCTCTGAGAATCCTATGAAATCGCTTTATCCTTTTTTTTTGTTCCTTTTGGGGACGAGCCTAACTGAAATCAGTCCCCTTTTCGGGCAGATTCCAGTTGAGCTCAGCGTCACCCCGGCCCGTACCTACGGTCACGCCCGCCAGACGCTGAATACCCAGGAGGCCAATCTCGTAGAAGGACGCGAATTGAATTCTCCGAGCGGAATCGCTATCGATTCCTCCTCGTCCGCTCCAGTTACCTACGTCGCGGATACGGGCAACAATCGCGTTCTATTCTGGCGAAGTGCGAAGGGAGCCAACGGCCAGTTCGCCGACGGCGTCATCGGTCAGCGGGATCTTGTCACCACTTTTCCAGGCGGCCCCGGAACCGCGATCCAGGTCGGCTTTCGCTCCCCTTCCGGTCTGGCCGTCGACCGCTCCGGTAATCTTTATGTGGCAGACACCGGCAATAACCGAATCCTGCGCTTTCCCCGCCCCACGGGGCAGACGGGGGACCTCATCCAGCCGAACCTCGTCCTCGGACAAACCAACTTCACCTCGAACGCGCCGAATCAAAATGAGCTCATCTGCTCGGCAAAAACACTCGCTTTTGTCCGCGACAACGCCAGTTTCCGCGTAGCGATGTTTTTTGACCCGCAAGGCAATTTATGGATCACTGATCCCGGTAATCATCGGGTTCTCCGTTACCCGGCTTCCGTCCTCGGCGATAGCGCCACCAGTGGCCCCAATGCCGATTTGGTTATCGGACAACCGGATTTCGCCACTCGCGTCGCTTTTGATCTGACTCGCCTCGGCCCTTTGCATAAAGGCGGAATGATTTTTCCTGGAGCGGTAACCCTCGATGCCGCCGGGCGCCTCTTCGTGAGCGACCAGGTCGGTCGTGTCCTCGCGTACACCCCGCCATTTCGGAACGGCATGGACGCCGCCCGTTTAGTCGGCGTCGTCGTGAGCGTACAAGGCCAGCCGGCTCGGTCTCCGGTCAATGAATTCTCCCTCGCGGCTCCGGAAGGCCTGTTTGCGATTAACAACAATCTTCTCGTCGTCGATTCCACCGCGAACCGCATTACCCGCTACGATCCGTTCGACACTTGGCCGGAAGAGACGGTGTTGCTCCCGTCGCCGCCCGCCAAAGCCGTTTTCGGCCAGCCCGACCTGTTGAGCTTCAAGGCGAACCGCGGGGGACGTTCGGCCTCCGACGTCTCCTTTTTTCGGCCCACCACCGCGGCCGTAGTCGGCACCGATGTCTATCTCTGCGATACCGGCAACCATCGCCTTCTGATCATCCCCATCAGCAATAACAATCTCCTGGCCGCCACCAACGTCCAGGGCCAGGTCAACACGACCTATAACTCGAGAAATCTGATTGAAGGACGCGAACTGTTTACCGTTACCGGTCTTGTCGATCTGCCCAATAACGGGGGGCGCGCCAGCCTTAGCGGAGGGATCACCATCGATCGCTCCAGCAGTCCGCCTCGCCTCTACGTCGCTGACTCTGGAAACAATCGGATTCTAGGCTTCGCCAACGCGCTGACCGTAAAACCGGGCGATCTGGCCGACGTCATCATCGGCCAGATCGATCGCTTCTCGGGAATCGTGAATTCTCCGAACAACGACTCCGATATTCTGAATGATACCGGTCTGTTTAATCCTACCGGCGTCATTACCGATGCTCAGGGAAATCTGTGGGTCGCTGATACCGGTAATGGACGCGCCCTCCGCTTCGCCCGCCCCTTCGATCAACCGAAAGATCGCCAGCAGCGAGCCAATCTGGTTCTCGGGCAAAGTGGTTACAACATCAAACTCACGGACGCGACTCGCACCAACATGCGGTCCCCTTACGGACTGGCTTTGACCGCGGAAGGTCATCTTATGGTCTCCGACTCGACCCTGAATCGACTCCTTTTGTTTCGGCGTGCGATCGGTGGTGGTGATTTTACGAATGGTCAAGCTGCGGCCACGGTATTCGGCCAGCGCGACTTCGTCACGATCGCTACCGCCGACGGCGATAATCGGCTTAACGTCCCCGGTCACATCGCCATCGATACCGATGACCGCGTCTACGTTTGCGACATGGGCAAGAGCCGCATCGTCATCTTCGATCGCGTCATCAATGCCGCCAACGATCCCGCTCCCGTCCAAGTCTTGCGCGAAACCCTGAACGTAAACGAAACCCTAAGGAACCCCCAAGGCGTCGCCATCAGCGCACGCACGGGAGAAATTTGGGTCGCCGACGGGCAAAATAATCGGATCGTTCGCTTCCCCCGTTTCGACACCCTTATCCTCAACCCCCTCGCTACCTACCGCCTCGATTCCCCCTTCCCGGTTGCCGTCGCTCTCGATCCGTTCGATAACCTCGTCATCGCCGATGGTACCAATCGCCTGGCCTTCCACTATCCCCGCTTGGTCGCCTTAAGCGCCGCTCACTATTTGAACCGAGATCTGTCTCCCGGCCTGGTCGCCACCATGGCCCCCATTGGGATCCGGTTCAGCGAAGAGACGCTCACCTTCTCCAGCAACCCCATCGCCAAGGTCCTTGGTGATGTAGAAGTGCTCGTCGACGGACGGCCCGCACCGCTCTACTTCCTTTCGCCCACTTTGATTAATTTCTACGTCCCCATGGCTTCGCCCATCTCCGGACCGATGGATATTGTGGTCCAACGCAAGTCAAGTGGCCAGATTCTCGCCAGTTCGACCATCCAGGCCGCCACGGCTACCCCCGGTTTCTTCACCACAACGCAAAATGGGCGCGGGCAAATTGCCGCTTTGAATGAGGACAACACGATCAACTCGGCCGCCAACCCCGTCGGACGCGGCAAGGTAATCCAGCTCTACGCCAGCGGCCAAGGCTTCCTCCCTGATGCTCCTCCCGATGGCGAACCAGCCCCGACCAACCGTTTGATTTCCACTCCCGTTCGCCCCCGCGTGATCGTTAACACTGGCGATGCCGAAGTGCAGTTCTCCGGTCTTGCTCCCGGGTTCGTCGGGGTTTGGCAAATCAATGTAAAGGTTCCAGAGACCGTCCCCCCCGGTAATAACGTCGTTGTCGCCATCCTGCACCTCGGCATTCCCAGTAACTCGAATATCGGCGGCGGTGCCCCGATCCAATGCACCATCGCGGTTCGTTAGCTTTTTGCGGCCATCGGCGGCCGGTCGTTATACACTAGGGGGACGTTTATGAAATACGGTCTCCCTATTCGTCCCGACGCTGCCCTGGACTTCGTAGCACTCGGTGCCCTTATCCATCGGCTCGACCCCGGTGTCATCCCCTTCCGCAAAGCTACCGAATGCCACATCCATGTCAGTGGCGGTGAGTTTAATGTTGCTGCCAACCTCGCCGACTGCTTCGGCCTGCGCACGGGTGTCGTCTCTGCCATGGTCGACTACCCCATTGGTGAACTGATCGGCGAACGCGTCAAAGCGATGGGCGTCAAGCCCTTCTACAAGCGCTTCAAGCATGATGGCGTCCACGGCCCCAACATCGCCACTGTCTATAGCGACCGCGGCCAAGGTATGCGCGCCCCCGTAGTGTTTTACAACCGCTCCAACGAAGCCGCCGCACAATTGAAACCCGGCGATTTCAACTGGGACGAAATCCTCAGTGGCGGCGTCCGCTGGTTCCATAGCGGCGGCATCTTCGCGGCTCTGTCGAAAACCACTCCCGAAGTGATCATCGAAGGCATGAAAGCAGCCAAAGCCGCCGGGGCTATCGTCTCGCTCGATCTCAACTACCGCGCCAAACTCTGGAACATCCTCGGTGGCCACGAACGGGCCCTCGAAGTCATCAGCCGCATCGTCCAGAACGTCGACGTCATCATCGGCAACGAAGAGGATCTCCAACTCGGTCTGGGCATCCCAGGCCCCGAAGTCGCCGCCACTTCCAAGCTCGATCCGTCTGCTTTCTTCGGCATGATCGACCAGGTTCGCGCCCAGCATCCCCAAGTCAAAGTCGTCGCCACTACCCTCCGCGAGGTGCACTCCACCAACCGGCACAGTTGGGGCGCGGTCGCCTGGATCGACGGCAAAACCTACGTCTCCCCCACCTGCGAACTCGACGTAGTCGACCGCGTCGGTGGTGGCGACGGCTTCGCGGCTGGCCTGATCTTCGGCATGCTCTCGGGCGAAGAACCCGATGCCTGCGTCCGGCTCGGCTGGGCCCACGGTGCCCTTCTCACCACCTTCCCCGGAGACACCACCATGGCCTCCGTCGAACAGGTCCGCTCCTTGGCGGCTGGTGGTTCAGCCCGTATTCAACGCTAACCCCAACCGCGCGGCGGAACCCCTTACAATCGGTTCCGCCGCGCTAAATCCTCGTTCCAACCAATTCCCAACCCCGCCCGTTTCCCCAGAACCATCTCCCCCTTGATAAACTGCTCCGCTGGCGCCACCAACTCTCCGCGCCACCCCACCTCCCCCCACTGCATCTCCAAAATCTCGCAATTGCTTAGGCCCGCCGCCGCTTGCCCCGTCGCCGCCGTCGAAACCGGCCCGCTCGGATTATGCGGCGCTACCAATACCCCGTAACCCGCCGCCATCGCCGCAATATGTGTCAACGCCAACATTCCTCCGCAGTGCTTCACATCCGGCATGATCACCGCCACCGAATGCTCCCGGCATAACGGAGTAAACCCGTCCACGCCAAACAACATCTCGCCCCCCGCTATCGGCTGCCGGATCTGCTTCCCAATCGCCACCGTTTCCGCCACCTTCTCCGGCGCCACCGGCTCCTCGTACCACCGCAACTTCACCCCCTCCAACCGCCGTGCCACCCGCACCGCCTCCGCCACACTGAACAAGCTGTGGCAGTCCACCATAACGTCCACCCCCGTCCCCACCGCCATCCGAATCGCCTCCGTACACGCAATTCCTTCCTCGGCCGTCACCTCCGGATACCCGTCCCACGGTGCCGCCTTCACCGCCCGAAACCCCTCCTCCACCGCTCGCTTCGCCGTGGCCGCAAACCCCGACGGCGTCCTCTCCGTTGTCGCCCGGTTAATATTGGCGTACATCAGCATCCGGGTCCGTAGCGGCCCCCCGAACAAAGTCGCGGTCGGCACCCCCAAAGCCTGCCCCGCCAAATCCCACAACGCCTGCTCCACCGCGCTGTACGCCGTCGCCGCCACCACCCCCCCGCTCCGCGCCAACGGCTCTCCCACCTTTCGAAATACGTTAATTTCTAGTGGGGATCGCCCCACCATCAGCCCCACGAACCGCCCCAGCATCGCTTCCATCTCCCGCCCCTGAGCCGCCGTGGTCGCCGCAAATCCAAACGCGTCCGATGCCTCCCCCAACCCCGATATCCCCTGTAGTGTCCTTACCTGCACGACCAACCACACCGTTCGCGCCGTCGCCCGCACCGGCCACAACGTGAAATCTTTGATTTCAACCTTCGGCACCGCCCCCCACAGCCCTCCCGCTAATCCCAAAATCCCTCGCCTTGTTACCCGATTGACATCCACTTTCAGCATCGTTTCAGTATCCCCAATCCATTTGTTAACGATGTAAAGTATTGTTAATAAGGCTAAAATGGAAGCCAAGGGGTACCGCACTCATGACGCATCGTGCGTTTCGCAGTTGGCTACCGCGCTCGCTCCTCGCTCTGGTCTCACTCAGCGCTATCGTGCAGGGTCAACAATCGCCGGGTTCCCTTCGCGGTACTGTCAAACACAGCCAAGGCGCTGTCGTTTTCAGGGCACAAGTAACCCTCACCGATGTCGCGCAAGGCGGCAAGTGCGAAGAAAAGACAAACTAGTGTCTAAGTGCGTTAGTCTGCAATTGTATTCCGCAACTGACTTACTTTGACCTATCGCTTCCGCCAGCGGAATAGCTTGGGATGCTCATTTGGAAGGGCGACAAACTATTGAATTGCATCGCGAAGGTGGTCCTTACTGGCGAAACTCGTAGCTCGGAGTGCCTTACGGGTGAGCAGGCCGAACCACGTCTCGATCTGATTGAGCCAGTCGATGGTCAGTTTTTGGGTTCCTCGCTGTTTGGTGTGGGTAGAACCGCCCGTCCGGTTACAGCATCGACGGTCGGAGCCCGTCCAATAGTCCAAGTAGGCGACCGTGGAAATGACGCGCCGTGGAAAGCGAG
>CANNLB010000024.1 GCA_947505565.1 Acidobacteriota bacterium
CGCACTCTATACGATGCGCGAACTCGGTATGTCCGGCACGGTCGAACTCGCCGCGGCCATCAATGCCGTCATCGGCCTTACGGTTCTGGTGGTTCACTTCCGCTCCGCCCCTGCCCCGCTCCGCCCCGAAACACCTTCCACGCGCGGCCAAGCCACCATGCCTTTCTCCACTGGCCTATTGCTCGCCGGCGTGGTCGGCTTCGTCTCGCTCGGCTTTGAAATCATCTGGTACCGCGTCTACTCCTACGCCTCCGGCGGCAGCCCCCGCTGCTTCTCGTTCGTACTTGGCGCTTTCCTCGCCGGCATCGCCCTCGGCTCCTGGTTCTCCTCCCGGCTGCGCTGGCCCATCGGCCGTCTCATTCTCGTCGCGACGGTCGTTAGCTTCTCAACCATCCCGGCCATCTCCTACTTGGTCGCTTTCGTTGATTACACCGCCACGCTCCCACTCATCGCCCTCGCCGCCGGCCTCCTCGGCGCCGTGTTCCCGCTCGTCTGCCATGCCGCCGTCCCCCCGGACGACCGCGCTGGCCGACGCCTCAGCTTTCTCTATCTCGCCAACATCGCCGGCTCCGTACTCGGCAGCTACGCCATCGGCTTCATCCTGCTCAACCTCTTCCCGCTTTGGGCGATCTGCCTGGCGCTGTCCGTCGTCGGTCTCGCCGTCGCCTGGCTATCGCTCGGATCCTTTCGCGGCCCTCTACTCGCCGCTGCCGCCGTTTTGGCGCTTCTCCCTTCGCTCAGCGCCGTCTACGAGCGCCTCCTCTACAAAAACGAATACACCGGCCAACGATTCACCGACCTTGTCGAAACCCGCAGTGGCGTGGTCTCCGTGGACTCCGACCGCCAGATCTACGGCGGTGGCGCGCATGACGGAGTTCTCTCGACGAACCTGATCGAGCAAGATAGTTGCATCCGCCCACTCTCACTCAGCTATCTCCATCCCGCACCGCACGAAGTCCTGCTCGTCGGCATGGCCGGCGGAGCCTGGTCACAAATCGTCGCGAACCACCCGGCCGTGCAACGTGCCGTCGTCGTCGAAATCAACGGCGGCTACCTCGAAGTCATCCGCCGCTATCCCGACGTCGCCCCGGTCCTGCGCAACCCCAAGGTCCAGATCTTCGTCGACGACGGTCGCCGCTGGATGCGCGAGCATCAAGCCCAAAAATTCGACGCGATTCTTATGGACACGGTCCAGCATTGGCGGGCCCAGGCCACCAATCTCTTGTCCGTCGAGATGCTGACGCTCGCCCGCAGCATGTTGAAGCCCGGCGGCATCATCTACTACAACACCACATGGTCGGAGGATGCCCAGCGCACCGGCGCAACGCTTTTCCCCTACGTCCTCCGCTTCGGCCCTTTCCTTGCCGTCAGCGATTCGCCGCTGCAACTCGATGAAAACCGTTGGCGCGAAACCGTCGCCCGCTACCAGCTCGACGGCCGTCCTATGCTCAACCTTGCCGACCCCGTCCATCGCGCCCGTCTCGATGCGGTGATCGCCACCGCCCGCCAAATCGACCCGACCGGGGATGAATATCTAGCCTTCGAAGACGGCGCGAGCATTCTCCGCCGCACAACCGGAGCCCGCATCACTACGGACAACAACATGGCCACGGAATGGACCCGATAGACAAGCCCCTAACCCTCTCGCTCGGAGAATACTTGGCGACCACCTTCGAAGCGGATTGCGATTTTGTCGACGGGCACATCGAAGAGCGCAACTGGGGCGAATGGCATCATTGTCGGCTCCAGCTCAAAATCGGGGCTTACTTTTTAAGCAATTACGAGCCGCTCGGCATGCGCGTGGTCCCGGAACTCCGCCTTCGCGTAACTCCCAGCCGGGTCCGCTTCCCGGATCTCTGCGTCTTCCTCTCTGACCCGCACGAACGAGTCCCCTCCACGCCGCCCTTTCTCTGCATCGAAATCCTTTCGCCCGAGGATCGGATGAGCCGGGTCGAAGTCCGCATCAACGATTATCTCGCCATGGGTGTTCCGTATGTTTGGATTCTTGACCCCGAAACCCGCCAAGCCTTCACCGCCACTGCTGCCGAAGGCCTCCGCGAAGTCAAATCCGGCACCTTGCTGACATCCTCACCGGTCATCGCAATGCCCTTCGCTAACGTGTTCTAGCCCCGGGTTTTACTCCCAAATCAGCGACGCCACATGGGTCTCCGTCTCGGCCTCCGCCGGACGCGCGTGGATTCGCTCGCCCCGCAGTTCAACCAGCAGGTTGCCCGCCGTAGCCTTTACTGCCACCGAATCGCGCGTCGGAACACCCGGCAATAACTCCGCGACTGGTTCTCCATTCAGCGTCAGCGGGTCGCGTCCTTTGGACAAGTAGCCGTTGGGACGATGGATCAATAGCCGTCCGCCCTGCATCGCCCCCGGAGGCAAAAAACGGAAGTTGAGTAACGCCGTTGACCGGACTACGCCGCTCATGAAGTAGGTCACCTTCCGGCCCTCACTCAACAGCTCGAACTCGTAGTCAAGCCCCGAACGCAAACGAACCGGTCCCCAAGCGCCGGACTCATGAGTCGTCGTCTCCAGAACCGCTTCCCCCTCACGCTCCGCCGAACCTGGCCGCAGCGAGTAGACGCGAAGCCTAACCCCGGCCAGCGGCCGATTCGTCGCCGCTGGACCCGCGAAGCCGGTTACCAGGCCACTCACCATCGGAGCCGGGACAACCGTCGGCTTCAGCAACTTTGGCCCTTGGCCTGTCAGGAACCGGTACATCTCCGAGAAGGCCAAAGGATGGAACGCGACTTCCCGATGATCGAGGTTCGGCAGCACTACATTCTCAGCCCCTTTCAGTTCCGGCCCGTCGTATCCGACATTCGGCTGCGCAAACTTATCGAGCTTGTCGCTGCGCAGCGTCAGGAACTTGACTCCCTCGACGAGTTCAGACCCCGCGTTCAATTGCTGCAGGAAGTGCCCTTTGCCGTTGAACTCCATGTCCAAATTCGTGTCGGTCGCCATCACCCCATGATTCGGCGTGCCGCAGAGCACCGCATGAGAAACCACGGCCGCCCCACCGCCGTTCTTCAGATAGTTGCGAATCGTCATTCCGCCGCGGCTACTGCCGACGAGTACCACCTTCTTGGCCTTGGTTTCAATCATCACGCGCGTGACCAGCGCGCTCAACTCCGCCGCTTGGTCCGTGGTCGATGATCGGAACGGCTCCGCCTGGCTGTTTTCCCGTCGGGCGTTAGGGTCTGTGAAGCGAATGGCGAAAAGCCGGTCTGCCGGGTAGCCGTTAGTCTCGAACAGCCAAATCACCGGTAGCCACTTGGTCGCATCATCTCCGTTGCCGTGCACAAAAATGATCGGCGATTGCGCCGCCGCGGCGGCCACTAGGGCCGCCGTCAGCAGCAGGAGTCGCCGCATTAGAATTGCAACTTCAGTGCTAGCTGAAGTCTCCTCGGCTCGTAGGTCGAAGCGATCGTGCCAAACGCCGGGCTCGAGATGTTCGCGGTCGGCGTCCGGAAGTTAGACCGGTTGAACGCATTGAATGCCTCCGACCGAAACTGCAGCCGAAACCGTTCGGTCAGCGTGAACGTCTTGCTCAAACCTAGGTCCACCGTGGCGAAGGCATACCCGACGCTGATGTTTCTTCCCGCGCTGCCAAATGGCTGGTCGAAATTCGGGATCGACACATTGGCGCGGTTGAGATACGCCGTCGGCGTCCGCTGTCCATCGGAGCACACAGCATTGCCGGAGATATTCGGGCGAAACAGGTTGAAGCCAAGGAGTGTAAGGAACGGCGCCACCTGACTCCGCGCCGGAGCCGTGTAACTCATCGTGAACGGCTCGCCGGAGCGCAGATTGACGATCGAACTCACCTGCCATCCTCCGAGCACCTGATCCACGGCCCGGTTGCTGCCCGCCAGGAACCGGCGTCCCCGCCCGACCGGGAGTTCGTAGACGAAGCTCGAGATGTTATTGAACTTCCGGTTGTAGTTGGAAATACCCCGGTCGGCACCTTTGTCGTAAATGTTCTGAAAGCTGGTTCCATTCCCGTTGTTGTTATCAAACGCTTGGCTGGAGTTATCAATCGCCTTGGCCCAGGTAAAGCTGTTCAGGAAATAGAGCCCCGAATCGCTTCGCTTCTCGACGCGAACCTGCAGCGCGTGATAGCGCGAGAAGCCGTCTGCCACGGTCCCGGAGATATTGCTGTACGCCAGGTTCGGACGGCGGTCCTCAATGTTCAAATTCTCCGTCAGGCCGTTCGGACGAGCCTGGTTCAAGTCGTTGATCGTGGCCAGATTGTTCGCCGCGTTCCCGACGTAGCCGACATCCAGCAAGATCCCCTTCGGCAGCTCGCGCTGAATCGAGAAGAACCAGCTATGGACCGTTGCCCAAGGGGCGTCCGGGTCAATATACTGCACCGTGCTCCGGCGCGGATTGAACTTGGCCGGCGACGTGAAATCAGCAGGAAACCCCTGCTGGGTGTTCAGGAAGCCCGGTTGGCCCGGAGCTTGGGCCGCGCTGGCCAACACGAAGCGGGGGCCGTTGTAGGACAGGTAGCTCGTCCCCGTCCGGTTAAAGCTGTTGAAGCCAACTCCATACCCGGCCCGCAACACCGTCTTCGGAGCCATGATCCAGGCGACACCCAGGCGAGGCCCGAAATTGTTGGTGTCCAGATTGACGAGCGCCCGCTCGGAGAACGACCCAGCCTTAGCGAAACGGATCCCATTCGTCTTCGGATCCCAGCTCGAAAGCAGATTGTCGCGTTCGTAGAAGGGCGTTACCAACTCATACCGGAGCCCCAAATTGATCGTCAGATTGCGGGAGACTTTGAAGTCGTCCTGCACATAGGCAAACCAGGACTGCTGCCGGTGGTTCACGATCCCGGGATTCACCAACTGATACGTGTTTCGCGCTCCAAACAGGAAATCGGCGAGACTATACAAGCCCTGCGTGGCCGCCGTCACCGTCATTCCAGCAGGCACGGAGAACTGACCCTGGTAAGTGTTACGCCCGATCATCGGGCTGACGTCCAGAGTCTCCACCCCAAGCCATTGATACTCCACGCCAGTCTTCAAAGTATGCCGTCCCACGACCCGCGTATAGTTGAACTTCGGGTTCCACAACATCGGGTGCTGGTACTGCGGGTTGGTCGCCTGACGGCCCAGCGACGTAAAGCCGGTCAACGTCTCCGCCGAGATGCCACCCGTGATCGCCGGGTCCGTCGGCAGCCCTGGAATCCCGAACAGATCCAGTACGCTGGGGCCACCCACCAGCGGCGGATTCTTCCCCGCCTTCGAAGTCGAAAAGCCCAAGCGCGCCTCCAGAATCGAAGCTTGGTTGATCGTCCACGTCCCGCCTCCGGCAAACGAAGTCAGGGGCACAAACTGGAAGCCATTTCCATTGCCACCCGCCAAACCAGGAAAAGTGCCGGGGTCGAAGACGTCGAACCGGCTCTTGCTGAACCGGAAGAATCCCCGGATCTTTTCTGAAAAATACTGATCTACTTTGAGGTCACCCTTGTCCCGGTAGTCCGTGATCCTGCTCAGATTCTGGTAGTTGTTGGCGGCCGCGGTACTGGTATTGGCGGGCAATGAATCGAGCACCCCGCGAGCATAGCGGATCACGGCGTTTGCGGGGATCACTCCATTCTGATAGACCTCGCCGGTGAACGGATTGCGGATCGGCACGCCCAGCGAACCAGATCGCTGTGTGGCGTTCGGGAAGGTGGCAAACGCGACCGAGGAATTCACCTCTCGGTAGCCTTCGTAGTCCATGAAGAAGAAGGTCTTGTTCTTGAAGATGGGTCCGCCGAAGGCGGCCCCAAACTGATTCTGATTCTGAACCGGACGACCGGTCGTTGGTTTAAAAAAGCCAATTGCATTCAACTGCGTATTGCGGAAAAACTCCCACGCCGCCCCGTGGAACTGATTCGTTCCGCTGCGCAGGCTGGCGTTCACAATCGCCCCTCCTGCCCGACCAAACTCCGCGCTCGTGTTGTTGGTGATCACCCGGAACTCCGCCACCGCATCCGGGGGCGGCTGCACGACTTGGTTCGAAAACCCTTGATTGGAAGTTCCAAAGTAGTTGTTGTCCAGCCCGTCCAGCAGGAAGTTGTTCGCCGTGCTCCGCAGGCCGTTCACGCTAAAAGACGCTTCGCGCTGCGCCGAACCGATGCCCGAACTCGGCGTCCGCACGATCCCGGCGCTGAGATAAATCAGCTCCGAATAGGCTCGCCCGGCCAGCGGTAGCTCCCGGATCTGCGCCGCTGCGATCGTTTGGCCGCGGTCCGAATTGTCGGTTTGCAAAATCGAGACGTCCGCCGTCACTTGCACGGTCGACTGCACCGAATCCAGTTCCAACTTGAAATCCACCCGCTGCCGAGACCCAATCGTCAATTCGAACTCCTGGCTCGACTGCGTTCTAAACCCGGCCTGCTCAACTCGCAGCTTGTAACGGCCGATCGGAATCGAAAGGAATTCGAATGACCCGGCATCGGTGCTGCGGCCTTTTAGCGTGATGCCCTTTCGGACCTCTTCAATGACGACCGTCGCGGAAGCCAGAGGGGACTGCGATGCGTCTACGACCGTACCGAGGACCGTGCCGGTGTCAAATTGAGAGAACAGAGATGCGGTGCACGCTAAAGCCAGCGAGGGGAGCCTGAAAGCAGCTTTCTTCATTGCAACCAGTAGTAGCAAGCGGTCGTTTCGATCCGATTAACGCTCGCTGACAGTTCTGTTGCGAAATCCAGTGCCCTATTTCGGTGGACTGGTCAAGAACGGATTAATCACCGTAACGCTGCCATACGTTCTCCCCGCGGTGAAGTCTTCACTCAAAAGCCACCGGCAACCTAGCCGCTCCGCCGCCGCCAGGATCTTTCCGTCCCAGTAGGTCACTTGCGCCGCATCGCACCAGAACCAAGCCCGCTCCACGATAGCCAAGCTCGATCCTACAGGTTGCCACGCAACGTACGCCCCAATCGTCTCTCGGGCAACCGTAGCAGGAACCCCAACCTTTCTCACCGCATTCGCATAAAATTCATCTAAGACCTGCCAGCTGCAACGTCCCGTCTGGCTCTCCCAAAGATACTGCAACCATGCCGCCGCTTGGGGAGCCTTCTCCACGGCGCGCCGGTCTAGGGCATAGAGCAACACGTTCGTGTCTATAAACGTGCTATCCGCGGCCATTGGCAGCTTCGCGGCTCAATCGGTTTTCGGCGTCCAGATCTAACGGCTGCAACTGCTGCCACCGCTCGAAGGCTTCCCAATATTCGTCGCTCGAACGCATCTGCTTTTCGAGAATTCCGCCGAGCAGCCGGGAAACGGAAGTGTTCTCCTCGGCCGCCTTTTTCCGCGCCCACAGTGCCACCTCTTCCGGCAGCGTGACGGTAACGTTCTTCAGCATGAAATCAGTGTAACACGAAGACACGAGCTCGCCGTTCTATGTTCCGCAGACATAGACATGCTACCCTTATGGAGTAGCCCTCCAGTGATTCCCGATCAAGCCGGACAAGAGTTTTCCAAATTAGTCGCCATTATGGCGAGGTTACGTGCGCCCGACGGCTGCCCCTGGGATCTCGAACAAACCTTCGATTCGATCAAGAAGTACACCCTCGAAGAAACCTACGAAGTCATCGACGCCATCGACGAACGAGACTGGCCCGGCCTCTGCGAAGAACTCGGCGATCTTATCCTCCAACCCGTCTTCTACGCCCAAATGGCCCAGGAACAGGGCTTATTCGATATCGCCCAATCTCTCCGCGCCATCAACGAAAAGTTGATTCGGCGCCACCCCCACATCTTCGGCGATGCCCAAGCCAATACCGCCGAAGAGGTGCTCGACCAGTGGAATAAAATCAAAGCTACCGAAAAGCCGGAGCGCAAACGCCTCCTCGACGGCATCCCCAACGCCATGCCGGCCCTCCTCCAGGCCCGCGAAATCAGTAAGCGTGCAGCCAAAGTTGGCTTTGATTGGGAGAACTCTGCTCAGGTGGTCGACAAGCTCCACGAAGAACTCGCCGAACTCGCCGAGGCAACGTCGCCGGAAGACCGCGCCGGCGAGATTGGCGACCTTTTCTTCGTCCTCGTCAATCTCGCCCGCTTCTTTCAAGTCGACCCCGAAGAAGCCCTGCGCCAAACCAACACCAAGTTTCGCCGTCGTTTCGCGCACCTCGAAGACAGCTTGAACGGGCGAATCGAAGGCACCCCAATTGCTCAACTCGAAGCACTCTGGCAGGAGGCAAAAGCCAAGGAATGATTATTGTCCGCGAGTTAGTCGAACACGCCGAGTTAGTCACGGCTGTCCAGTTACAAAAAGATATCTGGGGCTTTTCCGATCTTGACCTTCTCCCGGTTCGCCTCTTTATCGTCGCCACTAAGATCGGTGGCCAGGTTCTCGGCGCGTTTGATGGCAACCGCATGGTCGGCTTCCTCATCTCCATCCCCGGCGTCAAGCCCGGCGGCCGCGCCTTTATCCACAGCCAGATGATGGGCGTCGTCGCCGAGTATCGCAACGCCGGAGCCGGGCGCATGATGAAGCTCAAACAGCGCGAACTCGCGCTTGCCCTCGGGGTGAACCTGATCGAGTGGACCTTCGATCCGCTCGAACTCAAGAACGCTTTCTTCAACATCGAGCGGCTGGGTGCAGTCGTGCGACGCTACGTCCTGAACCAGTACGGCGCCACCTCCAGCCAACTGCACGCCGGCCTGCCGACGGACCGTTGTGTCGCCGAGTGGCATCTCGACCAAACCAAAACCCCGGTCGACATCGTTGCCCGTGTCGAAGTCCCCAACGTCGGCGCGCGTACGGTCGAGGTTCAATCCCGCATTAGCCAAGCCTTTCTCGAACACTTCCGCGCCGGTCGTACCGTCGTTGGCTTCGAACGCGGCGAAACCCACGGTGCCTATCTGCTCGCCGACCAGGATGGATTAGTATGAGCTTTCACATAGACGAAATTCGCCTTCGCCAAGTCAAAATGCCGCTCGTGCATTTTTTCGAAACCAGCTTCGGTCGCACTTATGAACGCGACATGGTTCTCGTCGAAGTCGTCTCCGACGGCCTCAGCGGCTGGGGCGAAGTTACCGCCGGCGAAAACCCGTTTTACAACGAGGAATGGACCGAATCCGCCTGGATGATCATCCGCGACTACGTCGCCCCCCGCGTCCTCGGCCACTCCCTCGAAACCGCCCGCGACGTCGCTCCGCGTTTCAAACACATCCGCGGCCACAAGATGGCCTGCGGCGGCCTCGAAGTCGCCGTATGGGATCTCGAAGCCCGTCAGAAAAACATCCCGCTTCATCAACTCATTGGTGGTGGGGCTCGCAAGGAGATCCCCTCCGGCGTTTCGCTTGGCATCCAGGACACGGTCGACGATGTCCTTCGCGTCATCGAGAAAGAACTCGCCGCCGGCTACCAGCGGATCAAAATGAAGATCAAGCCCGGCCGCGACGTCGAAGATCTGCGCGAAGTGCGCAAGCGCTTCCCCCACATCAAGCTGATGGCCGACGCCAACTCCGCCTATACGCTCAAAGACGCCGACCGCCTGCAGGCCCTCGACGAACTCTATCTGATGATGATCGAGCAACCCCTCGCTCACGACGAAATCATCGACCACGTCGAACTCCAAGCCAAGCTCCAAACGCCCATCTGCCTCGACGAGTGCATCCGTTCCGCCCATCACGCCGAACAGGCCATCCGCATGAATGCCTGCGGCATCATCAACATTAAGCTGGGCCGCGTCGGCGGCTTTGCCGAAGCGATCAAGGTCCATGATGTTTGCCAGCAGCACAACATCCCCGTCTGGTGCGGCGGGATGCTCGAAAGCGGCATCGGTCGCGCGCACAATATCGCCCTCGCCTCGCTGCCGAACTTCGTGCTCCCTGGTGACGTTTCGGCCTCGAACCGATACTGGAAACGCGAACTCCTTACCCAGCCTATCGAAGCCACGCCCCAAGGTACGATCGTCGTCCCCGAGGGAGTCGGCTTCGGCTTCGATATCGACCACGCGTTTCTCGATTCCATCACCGTCCGCCAGGAGACGATCCGTTGAACGATGGCAGTAGTCGTTGGCGCCTCTACCTTATCGTTGTCGGGGTTTATGTGTTCTGGGGCGCCAATTTCATCTTCTCGAAAATTGTTCTGAAAGAGATGCCCGGCATGGTGGCGGCGAGCCTCCGCCCATTTTTGGCCGCCGCCTTGATGCTTCCTGTTTACTGGTGGAGCGTCCGGCAGGGCGCTGAACCGGTCAAACTTCGCGAACTTCCCCTGCTCTTTTTTATCGGATCGGTGGGAGTCGCCGTGAATCAGGCTTGCTTCCTCGTCGGCATCTCCCATACCTCCGCCGGCCATGCCGCGCTCGTCATCAGCCTTACTCCCATCCTCGTTCTCTTCCTCGCCGCCTTTGTCGGCCAGGAAAAAATCACCCCCTGGAAAATCGCCGGCCTCACGGTCGCGATCGGTGGCGTCGTCCTGCTTCAGAACGGCCACTCCGCGCAGTCTTCCTCAGTCGTCGGCGATCTCTTCATCGTAGGGGCCAGCGCCAGCTTTGCCATCTACACGGTCTTCGGCAAACGCGCCACCCGTCAACACGGCGCCATTCCCATCATCGCCTTCAGTTACGCCGCCGCCGCGCTGACTCTCTTCCCGTTCACTTACTCCGCCGTCCTGTCTTTTGATTACAGCTCCCTCAGCACCAAAGCCTGGCTCGCCTTTTTCTACATGACGGTCATTTCGTCCACCATCTGTTACGTCTTTTTCTACTACGCCCTCAATCGCCTCGCGGCCTCCCGCATCTCCGCCTTCGCCTACCTCCAACCCGTTGTCGCCTCGCTCCTCGCCGTGCCCATGCTCGACGAACCCATCACCGCCGCGATGATGGGCGGCGGGAGCCTCGTC
>CANNLB010000025.1 GCA_947505565.1 Acidobacteriota bacterium
GCCAGCATTGCCCGTCTCCGCTTCACCGGCAGGCCAAGACTAACATGCATTTTTCAACGACCCGGGCAAAAGGGGACATTTCTACTTTGCCAGCAGGGGGACATTTCTACTTTGCCTTGACAGTCGCACACCCGAGCGGTTGACTATATGCCCGATTTCTGATAGTTTAAGCCCCAGCTGGCTCCAGGCTGCTGCTTGGGCACGCCGACCATTGCTTAAAACTCTCTCCATGAAGAATCTAGTGCACTGCGCGGCCCGCCTTTCCGTCGTTCTAAGTTTCGGCAGTGCTTTGGCGTTCGGGCAACAGGCTCAGATCTCCGGCCAGGTTACCGATGCCACGGGGGCGGTCGTGCCCAATACCGTCATCACTGTCATCAGTGACGCCATCGGCGTCAGCCGGGCCGTCACCTCCAACGAACAGGGGCTCTACGTTATTCCGGTTCTCCAACCCGGCGTCTACACGCTCAATACGCAAAAGGACGGCTTCCGCCCCCTTCTGCAAAAGAACATCCAACTGCGCGTGGATGACCGGATTCGCATCAATCTCAGCCTCGAGGTCGGCGCCCAGGCCCAAACGGTGACGGTCAACTCCGAAACCCCGCTGCTCCGCGTTGATGACGCCCAGACCGGCTTGGTAATCGACAACCGTCGCATTCAGGAACTTCCTCAGTACAACCGCAACCCGCTGGCCTTCACCCAGTTGGCGCCCAACGTCAATGGCACCTCCGATCAGGGAGGCTACTCTTCCGACTTCCGCATCAATGGCGGACGCACCGCCAAGGCCGAATACATCATCGATGGCGTTGCCGTCACGACGGGCTTCCGGCATGACGTCCCGCCCTCCATCCCGTCCATGGAAGCGGTGGGCGAAATGAAGGTGATCACCAACGGCCTCTCCGCGGAGTACGGACGCCTCTCCGGCGGCGTCGTCACCCTTACCACTCGCGCTGGATCGAATCAATTCCACGGCTCTTTGTATGAGTTCTTCCGGAACGATAAGCTCAACGCGAACGACTGGAACTCCAACCGCTTCGGCCGCGCCAAGGGTGTCTTCCATGACAACGTCTTCGGCGGCGCATTCGGCGGCCCCATCTGGGTGCCCAAGGTTTACAAGGGCAAGGACAAAACCTTCTTCTTCGTCAACTACGAAGCGACCCGCCGACGCACCGGTTCCAACGCCCAACTGGCCAGCGTCCCCAGCGATCTTGAACGGGAAGGCGATTTCTCCCAGACGCTGATCGATACCGGCATCCCGGCCAAGATCTTCGACCCGCTCACCGCCCGCGCCGAGGCCGGCCGCGTCGTTCGCACCGCATTCCCCGGCAACCGCATTCCCGCCAACCGCATCGACCCGCTGTCGAAAATCTACCTCGGCTTCTACCCCAAGGCCAATCAGGCCGCCCGCCCCAACTCCTCCCATGACCAGAACTTCGTCGGCTCTGCCACTACGCCGCTCGACAACAACCGCTGGACCGGCCGCCTCGACCAGAACTGGTCGCAAAAGCATATCAGCCGCTTCACCATCACCTACTTCGATCAGTTCTCGGCCAGCCGCCGCTGGCTTTCCGCTCTCCAGCCAGTCAATACGAACGATGACCTCGCCTACACCCTGGCCTTTGATCACAGCTACCTCATCAACCCTTCCACGATCGTGAATGTCAAGCTCGGCGGCGTCCGCTCCAAGTCCTTCGCCGGCGGCCAGGTCGATGCCGATTCGACCGCCTGGAACCTCGCTCCCGAAGTCCTGAATCTCATCGGCGGCACAAAGGGCCGTGTCCCGTCTCTGGGTACCGCTGATACGGTCACCGGTATCGGCGGCGGCAGCGTCACCGACAACCGCGACACCATTTATTCCGCTCAGACCTCCCTCCAGAAACAGCTCGGCCGCCACACGCTGAAAGCGGGCTACGAGCATCGCCGCTACTACTCCAACATTTACTCTGGCGGGTCCTTCTCCTCCTCCAGCATCCGCAGCGCCACGTCCCAGTTTTTCGACGCGCCCAATAACGGTTTCGGCTCAGGCTTCGCTTCGTGGATGCTCGGTGTGGTCGGCGGCGGTAGCGGCACCCAGTTGGCCGGCCCGGCGTCCCTGCAGCAGTACCATGGCGCGTTCGTGCAGGACGATTTCAAGGTCCGCAAAAACCTCACTCTGAACCTTGGAATGCGCTGGGACATCGAACCGGCTCGCACCGAACGTTTCGACCGCCAGACGTTCTGGGATCGTGACTACAAATGGCCGGTGACCGCCAACGGCAACTGGAACTGGAACCAGGCCCTGGCTGAAGCCCAGGCCGTCGGCAGCAACGCGCCCACGCCCGATTGGGCCCAGCGCGGCATTTTCGGCCGCGTCGCCCTGATGGGCACCAAGGAGTATCCTGGCCGCTCCATGCAGCAGGTTCCAAAGAACCACCTTGGCCCCCGCCTCGGCGTCGCCTGGTCGGTCAATCCCAAGACCGTCGTTCGCGCCGGTTACGGTCTGATCTGGATGACCCTCACCGGCAGCTTCCACCTCAATGGCTCTCCCTGGAACATCGGCTATGGCGATGCCGCCCGGCTCATCCAAGGCGGCACCGCCGATGGCGGCGTCACCTTCCCCCTTCGCTTTTCCAACCCTATGCCCGGCGGCGCCGGACTGGTGCGGCTTACTCGCAATATTGACGCGCTGAATCGCAGCGTCATGGGCAACTGGTTCGTCTCCTCGGCTACCAATTTGAGCCCCGGCTATGAGCATGCCTTCCACATCGGCGTCCAGCGCGAAGTCGGTTCCGGCTCGAACTCGTGGCTGCTGGAAGCCAACTATAGCGGCAACCTCGGCCGGACCCTGCCCTACTATCTGGGCACCGGCGAACACATCCTCCCCGACGCCTATAACAAGATCGGCCCGCTCGGCTTAAAGTTGAATAACCAGGTCACCAACCCCTACTTCGGCTTCATCCCGGAATTCACCGGCGTCGGCTCGGCCAAAATTCCTTTTGGCCGCCTGTTCCAGCGCAACCCCCTGTGGACCGAAATCTGGACGCTCGGCGAACCGCTCGGCAACTCCAACTATCACGCCGGCTATGTCCAGGCCGAACACCGGTTTGCCCGCGGTTACGGATTCCTGGTCAACTACACGTTCTCCAAGATGCTGAACGATGTCGGCTCCTACGACGGCTCCTTCAGCATGCCTTACCCCCAGGCCGGTCTTCCCGTGTCCAACACCTACGGCATCGCCACCAGCGACATCACGCACAAGCTGCTGTTCAACTACTCGGTGGACCTTCCCTTCCGCCGCGGCCGAAGGTACCTGAACGCTACCAACGCCTTGGCCGCGCAACTGGCCGATTATGTGGTCGGAGGCTGGACCGTCGCCGGCATTACCACCCTGCGTAGCGGCACCCCGGTCACCGTTCGCACACCCTCTAACACGGTTGGTGGCCTTGGCTCCAACTGGTACAACATCGGCCACGGCCGCGACTCTCAGCCCGTCATCGTACCAGGCGTCAATCTCGACAATGGCGTCAGTGGTAAGACCGCGCTCGAAGGCGCACCCGGCTATACGCCCTTCTTAAACGCCAATGCCATCCGCGTCGTCCGCGACTTCGAAATCGGCGACGCCCCATCCACGCAACCCAATTTCCGCAACCCCGGCTTCTCTCAGTGGGACATGTCGCTACTGAAGAACTTCCGCATGCCCTGGGAAGGCAAGAGCGTTCAGTTGCGCATGGAAGCGCAGAACTTATTGAACAAAATGAACCCTGGCACTCCCGGCAACGCCATTCTGTCCCGGACCATCGGGATGATCACAGGCCAGTCCGGGAGCCCCCGTCGCATCATGGTCGCCGCCAAATTCTACTTTTAAACCGCGCCAGTTTGCAGTAATCCGGCCTCGATACCGCCATCGTGGCCGGAAACGCGCGGAACACCTTTCCATCCAGAACCATAAACGCCGCAGGCAACTGGAACCCGTTTCCAGCCAGCGCGGCCAACGTGCCGCGCTGGCACACTTCAAGCCAAGCAATTGGCCCAACGGTCCCCGCCGCCACTCGAATCGGCCATACAATCCGCGAGCCGGGGGCATACTCCGGAAACGTTTGTTTCGCGGCGGGGAAACTGATCAGGACAAGATTTAGGCAATCCGTTAGAAAGATAAACGGTCAAACTAGGTGAGACCAGTTATAAAAAATGTTATTATCGGCTACGTCCTAAGGGGTAGCCAAGTAAGGGATACCCAACTTGTTTATTCAACAGATTCAAATCGCCCGACTCTACCTGCGTTGCAGTAACGAGGATGAAGACCTTGCGCGGCAAGCCGAGATTGTTCGCAACGCCCACCAAGCCGGCTATTACATCACTGACGTTTATCGCGAGAGGGCGGCCGGCGGACGCACTGATCATCCCGAGTTGCTACGCATGATTGCTGACCTGCAACCGGGCGATGTCGTAGTCGCCGAGAAGATCGACCGCCTCAGCCGGCTGACGCTGCCTGAGGCCGAGCGGCTGGTCGCCTCGATCCGCGCCAAGGGCGCGCGTTTGGCCGTGCCCGGCGTGGTCGATTTCACCGACCTGGCGAAAGCTACCGATGCGGCAACGTCTATCTTGCTGGAGACGGCGCAGGAACTGTTGCTCAAGGTGGCGTTGCAAATAGCCCGTGACGGCGATGAAGCCCGCCGTGACCGTCAGAGTCAAGGCGGGCGGCTTGTCAAGACCGGCCCGCTATTTACTCGGCGTGTCCACGACACGGCGACGCACGAGCGCATCGTTGCGCTGCGTGCTAGCGGCGGGACCATCAAGCACACCGCGGAACTGGCGGGCTGCAGTGCAACCTTGGTCAAACGAGTATGGGCGCTCCACCTTAAGCAAGCTGTCGCCACAATCCCCGTTGACCTTCCCACTACTGCACCACCCGATATCCCCAGCCCGGATGATAGCAACCTATACCGCCATAGCTGGCCAGACAGGGCGGGAACGAAGCAGCGATGACCAACACAAATAAGCGGCTCGGTGTCATCTCGGTTGCCGAGCAGTAAGCGATGTATGGCCTGTCGGATTTGGACGGTAGACCGGTATAAGCTTGCGCAACGCAGGGAAAAATGCGCGAAACTGTAATAATTCCTTATCGGTGATACCCTGCTACAGCCATCATCATGAACCGCCCCTGCACGATCGTAATCCCCTGTTACAACGAGGCGACCCGTTTCCCGTTTGACCACTTCATGGCCTTTGTCGAGGAGAACCCGGCCATGCACTTTCTCCTGGTTAACGATGGGAGCAAGGACAACACGATTGCGCTGCTACAGCGGGCCAGCAAGGGGCGAGAAGACCAAGTTGGCGTTTTGGATCAGGCCGTCAACGGTGGCAAGGGAGAGGCGGTGCGGGCAGGAGTGTTGGCGGCTCTGCGGCGGAAAGGGTGCCTGTATGTTGGATTTTGGGATGCTGATCTGGCTACGCCGTTGGAGGCAATCAGCCAGTTGACGACAGTGATTTCGGGCAGGCCGGAATTAGCGATGATCTTCGGGGCGCGGGTAAAGCTGCTCGGGAGGCGTGTTGATCGCCGGGCAATTCGGCACTACCTGGGCAGGATTTTTGCCACGGTGGTGTCGACGGTTCTTCGCTTGCCAATCTACGACACGCAGTGTGGGGCGAAGATCTTCCGGGTGAGCGAAGAGACGGTTGCGCTCTTTCAGTCACCGTTCTGCACGCGCTGGGTGTTTGACGTGGAAATTCTGGCGCGGTTTATCCAGCTTCGCGGCTACAACATGCAGTTGGTTCAGCAGTCTATTTACGAATTTCCGCTTGAAGAATGGCGCGATGTAGCGGGTTCAAGAGTCCGCCCACAGGATTTTGTGCGAGCGTTTTTCGACGTGTTGCGAATCTATTTCCGCTACCGGTAGCATCGCTAAGCTGGTTTTGTGCACGTGTCCGTTTCTGGCTGTTCAGGGGCGCCCAACAGGGCTGAGCCGACGAGCCACAGCAGGATTGCCAGAAAGTAATAGTTCGGGAATGCCTGGCGATTTAGGATCAGGAACGCTGTCCAACCTGTAGCGTAGGTTATTGTCCACGTCCCTAAAGACAGGGGCAACCCCTTGCGAATGGCCAAGAACAGAATCAGACAAAGGGCACCGACACCGAAGAGAGGAACGATCCAGAGGGCTCCGGGAAAGGAATACAGCAATAGAGTACCGATGGAAAGGGAATCGTTGCGGAGCGGAGTGAGTGCGATAAAGGTCACGGTGCTGTCGAAAATCGTCTGTGGAGTCCAGCGCAGAGAAAATGCCAGGATCGGCAGGAGCGCGGCGAGTACGCTCTTGCCCAGCCAGACGAAACGATTTTTCCAGCGCGGGAACCGGGTGGAAAGTAATACCAATCCCAGCGGAATCCAAAACACCATGGTCTGTTTACTACTGATCAATAGACCGAAGAGCCAGGCGGATTGCGCCGGCCACCGGCGCCAACAAAGCAGAAAGAGGAACAGAAGCATGACCAAGGTTGTCTCAATCCACCCGAAGGAAACCACCTGGATGCCAAAGGGGTTTGTGAGGGTGATGGCGGCGGTCAGCCATCCATCCGAGTCCGGCGATACCCGATGCAGGAGGAAAGCGATCAGTAATAGAGCGAAAACTCCGGCATAACGAAAGTCCCCGAGGAGTGTAAAAAAGGGTAGTCCCAGCAAAAACGTCAGTGGCGGATAGGGGTAGCCCGTCAGAATGGAATTGGCGGTGAGTCTTTCGGGCGGGTAGATTTTCCGGGCGGTCTCGAGATCTATATACAGTGGCGACGGCGGGGCATATGGGTCAACACCATTCAGGAAATGCCGGTAACCCTCATGATGGAAGGAGACGACGTCAAACTGCTTTTCGCTAACGTTTCGGATGGCGTACTGCGCTCTATAGACAAACACCAATCCCAACAGGAGCAATAGGATCGTCTTTGTGCGAGGGCCGCCGCGCCAGGCGACGAAGGAGATCCCGACGATCACCAAACCAAACAGTGCCTGAGTCAGCCACGTCGGCGGGTTGCCGCCCAAGAAACTCACTAGCAGATTCGATCGCGAAGGCAGGGAAGTCAGGCACACCATAAAGAGGGCGGACAGGAGAAGGCGCGGATTGCCGCGGAGTCGCGTCGCAGGACCGAAAACGGCCCAGCCACTGGTCAGCAGGCTCAACACGACGGCGAGCATGGTCCAGTAGACGGTCGACTGCTGGGTGGGCAAGTAACAAACCAGACCGGACTGCAAGATAGCGGCCGAAAGGACACACCAAAACACGCGTGCTTTGCGAATATAGAGCGATTCTGGCAATTTGTTAGCAGCGAGAGGGGGGAACACTTGTCCGAGTTTACACCGGCTTCTTCGGCAGGCGTTGAAGGTAGCCAACTTGCTGATAGAAGAATGGCTAGAGCGGCTTGTGACATACTGATGAAGTGATCGTCCCGCAGCCCTCGCTTTTGGCCGATTGGCCGATGGATACAAGTCCCGCACGGGTTGCCGTTATGGGGCTTGGCTATGTTGGATGCGTTTCCAGTGCCTGTTTAGCGGCGCTTGGACACCAAGTCATCGGCGTCGATACGGACGCCCATAAGGTCAACAGTGTTTTAGAGAAAAAGGCTCCATTTTACGAGCCATATCTCGATGCTGTCGTCGCGCGGTCCGTCGAAACGGGGCGCTTGACGGCCTCACTCGATTTGGCTGCCAGTGTCGCCAGCTCCGATATCGTTCTGGTCTGTGTGGGCACTCCGTCGAACCGCTACGGCAATCTCAGTACTGAGCAATTGGATCGAGTTTTTGCCCAGATTGCCCTGACTCTGCCCACCCGCACCCGGCAGTTGATCATCGCTGTCCGAAGCACGGTTTATCCCGGCACCTGTCAGGAATTGATGGCCCGCCATGTGGGGGATAACCCGTTGGTGCGCATCGTTTCCAATCCCGAATTTCTCCGGGAAGGCACCGCGGTCAAAGATTTTATCGAACCATCGTTGGTCGTTGCCGGTGGCGAGGATCGTGAGGCGGTTTCTCGCGTAGCCGATCTATACGGGTCGCTTGGTTTTGCGCCATCGCTGGTTTCGTTGCGCACCGCCGAGATGATCAAGTATGCCTGCAACGCCTTCCATGCGGTGAAAATTGCGTTTGCTAATGAGATTGGATCCTTGGCTGCTTCGCTCGATGTTTCCCCTGCAGAGGTCATGGACACGCTCTGTGTGGATACGCGGCTGAACCTCTCCAAAACCTACTTGCGGCCTGGCTTCGCTTTCGGCGGTTCGTGTCTGCCCAAGGATCTCCGTGCGCTCAACTACCGTGCTGCGCGGGTTAACCAGACGTTGCCCCTTTTAGCCAGCGTGCTCGATAGCAACCAGCGGCATTTAGATCGGGCGATTCAGGCGGTGCTGAGCCTGCCGGCGCGTCGATTGGGGGTTTTCGGCCTTACTTTCAAGGAAGATACCGACGATCTGCGGGAGAGTCCCGTGGTGGCTCTCATTGAGGCATTGATCGGCAAAGGTCGGCAGATTCGGATTTATGATCCGAATGTGAATCTGGAAGCGATCTACGGTAGCAACAAGAATTTTCTATTGAATGCGCTGCCACATATTGGTAGCGCGCTGACCGGTAGTGTGGAAGATCTGCTGCAGGATGTGGAATACATCATTCTGGCGCAGACACCGAACGCCGAACAGGCGGCCACACTGGCGGCCTCAGGGTTACCCTCGCTCAACCTCGTGAAATCGTCGCTTGATTTCATTCCCCGCCTTGCCACTACCAACGAATAGTTGTATTGCTGGTCCTTGGGGAACATCTCATCGCGTAACGAGCTGGTCGAGTATCGAACGTGTTCGCGCGACCTCGTCTGAGTAACCGAACAACGGCATCTGCGACTCCTCGGCAGAGAGAAACGGGCGAGAGTTTTGTGAGGCAATGCGGATTGTGGGCTTATGTGTAAGTGTCTGTCTACTCAAGACCCAGTGTTTGTCGTGAGCCACACTGACTTTTAGGGTGAGATGGGGTGGATAAACAATCAAGAGCTCGACCAACGTTCCAGGGACAAGCTCCAGACCCACCTTCTGGTCTTCGCGGATGGGGGACTTGGGCGGGGGCTTCGAGCGGGGCGCATCGGCGATAGGCGGGGGCGAGGAGGACGAGCTTGTCTACTTTGTCGGGAGGATGGGCCGTGTAGCTGCCGGCTCTCGGGCCGCCCAGGGACCAGCCGATGAGGTCGACCTTGGCGGCGCGGGTGTGGAGCCGGAGGTAGTCGACAACTGCGCCGATGTCGTTCCAGTCGGAGGCGAGAGTCGTCATCTGCTGGCCGTAGGTGGGGGCGCAAACCTTGTCAAAGAGCGCTTTTTGTTGGTCTTCGGCTAGGTTGCAGGGATCGTTCATGGCGAGGGGGCGGGTGGAGCGGCCGTAGCCGGTCATGTCCATGGCGAAGACGTCGTAGCCGGCGCGGGCGAGGAAGGCCATCCAACTGTAGTCCTGATAGGGGACGTCGAAGGCGACTTCGGAGGGGGTGCCGGCTCCGTGGATGAAGAGGACGACTTTGGCTCCGCCGCCGCGCATCGGGGTTCCGGCTGGGACCACTTCACGGACGTAGATCTGGGTGGTCTGGCCGGCGATGGAGGGGACGGTAGATTTCACGGGGACGTAGTGATCGAGCCGCAGGAGGCGGCGGCTGTCGTCGCCGTAGCAGAGGGAGCCGAGGAGAAACCCGAGAAGGCCCGCGTTTCGCATGGAGATACTATACTTTGGTTTGAGACACAATTTCTTCGCTTTCGACAACAGCTATGCCCGGGAGTTGACGGGGTGCTATGCACCGGGGGCGGCGGCACAGGTTCCGGCTCCTCGGATGGTGAAGTTGAACCGGGGTTTGGCGGCTGAGTTGGGGCTGGACGCGGAGGCGCTCGACTCGGAGGCTGGGGCGGCGATTTTCGCGGGTAACAGCGTGCCAGAGGGGGCATTCGTGTTGGCGCAGGCTTACGCGGGGCACCAGTTCGGCCACTTTGTGCCGCAGTTGGGGGATGGGCGGGCGCTGTTGCTGGGCGAGGTGGTCGATACGGCGGGGCGACGACGGGACCTGCATTTGAAGGGTTCGGGGCGAACGGCGTTTTCGCGGGGCGGGGATGGAAAGGCGGCATTGGGGCCGGTACTGCGTGAGTATCTGCTGGGCGAGGCGATGCATGGTTTGGGGGTGCCGACGACGCGGGCGCTGGCGGCGGTGACGACAGGGGAGATGGTGGTTCGAGAGCAGCCTTTTCCGGGGGCGGTGCTGACGCGGGTGGCGGCGAGCCACATTCGGGTGGGCACATTTCAATTCTTCGCGTCGCGGGGGGACACGGAGAAGTTGCGGCAGTTGGCGGACTACACGATTCGGCGGCACTATCCGGGGGTTACGGGCTACCTGGGATTGCTGGGGGCGGTGATTGACGCGCAGGCGTCGCTGATCGCGCATTGGATGCACATTGGGTTTATTCATGGGGTGATGAACACGGATAATATGGCGATTTCGGGGGAGACGATTGACTATGGGCCTTGCGCGTTTATGGATGGCTACAAGGCGTTGACGGTGTTTAGTTCGATCGATCGGGGCGGGCGGTATGCGTATGGACAGCAGCCGGAGATTGCGTTGTGGAATTTGGCTCGGTTTGCGGAGACGTTGTTGCCGCTGATCGGCGGGGATGTAGAGGCGGCGACGGCGGAGTTGCAGCGGTTTGGGGAGCTGTATGAAAGCTATTGGGAGCGGGGGATGCGGGCGAAGTTGGGGTTGATGACGGAGGAGGCGGGGGACGCGGAGTTGGCGCGGGGGTTGCTGCAGACGATGGAGGCGGGGGGGGGGGACTATACGCAGACGTTTCGAGGATTGGGGCGGGGGG
>CANNLB010000026.1 GCA_947505565.1 Acidobacteriota bacterium
TGCAACGTCGGAATCTGGAACTGGCCGTTAAACTGCTGCGGACGCGACGCCCGCGGCTGAATCGCCCGCAGAGTCTTGATCTCAGCAAGCGTGAAGTCGCTCGCAAAGAAGCCGGTCGTCTTGATCCCGTCGAGCGTCTTCGTCGTCTTCTTAGACGCAAACTCCTGCCGGGACTTCACATCCGTCGTGTCATCGATCATCGGCTCGTGCCGAGCAATCAAGTGGCCGTCCTTGGTCGTAACCAAGTCCGGCTCTACAAAATCGGCACCCATCTCAATCGCCCGCCGATACGATTCAATCGTATGTTCGGGCAAATACCCGCAAGCGCCCCGGTGGCCCAAAACCAACGGCTGCTTGCCGTCCAGCGTCCGCCATTGCACCCGCCGTTGTGCCGTTAGTTGCGAAGCAGCCGAAGTAGCCAAAGCCACCCCGCCCGCGTTGAAAAGATCACGTCTGGTCATATGCCAGACCCTATCAGCGCAATATGCGCAAGCTATGACAGCCTTGCCACAGTCAGGTAAATTCAAGCATTTCCGTTCAATTTGGGGCTACTCTGATCCCCACGGCGGCCTTCGACCGCCCGAAATAGAACCCCCTACCCCTCTAAACCCCGCCCGGCAACTCCGAGTCCACCATGCACTCCGACGAAAAGGATGGCGTCAAAATCCTCGCCTGCACCGTCAGCAAAACCATCCTGCTCTACGACGCTCGCGGCCTCGCCGACCGCGGCGGCGCCGACGAACCAAAACCGGCCCAATACGGCACCGTCGAAGCCTGGGGCAGCTCCCCCGATCACCCCATCGGCGGCTGGTACGAACTGAAAAATGGCCTCCGCGACTGTTTCGGCATCGACGTCCAGCCGCTCCTGGAAGCCCTCGGACTCGCCGAATTCCAACACAATCCGAAGAACAACCGGTAGCGCGCCAAACAACTATCGTTATAAGGTAAACCGTCAACTTCGCCTCATTCGTTACCGCCTTGGCCACCATTCGCACGGTCTCCACCTTCCGCCCATCCGCCAAATCGAGCAGCTGAAACGTACCGACCTTCTGCGCCCGCCCGTCCACCCCCAAGTCGAAATCCACCCCATTCTCGTTCCGCCGAATCGTCTCGCTGTCTTCCCACGCTAACCGATCCCGCCCCGGCAGCCTCCCCGCTCTCGCCCCCCACACGACCGGCGGGTGAAATACGCCCGGCCGGCGAATCGCCACCACTCGCCGGGCCGGCCTCACGATAACCATCCTCAATGCCCACCACCAATCGGAGGCCCCGGCCAAAGCACCACCGTGGTCCGCGGCGCTACCGACCACCACCCGGCACTTGGCCATCATCTCTTCTCGCATCCCCAGCAAGACCACCGTGGCGAAAGTCACGCTTGCCATCCGCCTTGTCATATTCGTTCTCCTGATAAAACGAACCGTGCTCACCGCAAGTGTTTCTAACAATTCGCCGTCGCCGTCTCCAGTTTCCCTCCCCGCGCGCCAACTCAACTGTTTGCCCCATCGCCCCTTTTAGTTGCGTCTAGCGTTTTACTTTCAACGAATTAACGTGTTACGCTGGGGTTTAACATGCGTACCGTCGACCTAATCACCCGTAAAAGAGACGGCGAAGAACTCTCGGCCGAAGAGCTAGCCTACCTCGTAGAAGGGTATACGCGCGGAGAAATACCGGACTACCAGATGTCCGCCTTTCTCATGGCCACCTTCTACTCCGGCATGACCGAGAAGGAAGTCGGCGTCATGACCGAACTGCTGCTCAACAGCGGCGAACGCGTCGATTTCTCCGATATTCCCGGCCTGAAAGTGGATAAACACTCTACCGGCGGTGTCGGTGACAAAACCAGTCTCATCGCCGCGCCCATCGCCGCTGCTGCCGGCGTCACGGTGCCCATGATCTCCGGCCGCGCTCTCGGCCACACCGGCGGAACCCTCGACAAACTCGAATCCATCCCCGGCTTCCGTACCAATCTCACCATCGAAGAGTTCAAAGCCCAAGTCGCCAAACTCAAGCTTGCCTTCGTCGGCCAAACTCCCCAAATCGCCCCCGCCGACGGCCTCCTCTACGCCCTCCGCGACGCCTCCGGCACCATCGAATCCATCCCCCTTATCGCCAGCTCGATCATGTCGAAGAAGTTGGCCGTCGGTCTCGACGCCCTCATCCTCGACGTCAAAGTCGGCACCGGTGCCTTCATGAAAAAGCAGGTCGACGCCCGTCGCCTCGCCCAGCTCATGGTCGCCATCGGCCGCCGCAACGGCAAGCGCGTCCAGGCTCTCATCACCGACATGAACCAGCCCCTCGGCTACGCCATCGGAAACGCCCTCGAAATCATGGAGGTCTCCCAGACCCTCCAAAATGCCGGCCCCATCGATCTCACCCGCCTTTCGATCGAAATAGCCGCCCGCATGATCCACCTCGGCAAAATCGTCGCTACCATCGAAGAAGCCCGCGAACTCGCCCAACGCAAACTTGTCGACGGCTCCGCCTACAAGAAGCTCAAAGAGGTTATCAAGGCCCAGGGCGGCGACCCCAACGTCCTCGATAAGTTCGAACTTCTCCCGAACGCCACCGGCGCTCGCGACATCGTCACCACCCGCGGCGGCTACGTCTCCGCCGTCGATGCCCAAGTCATCGGCGCCGCCTCCACCCTCATCGGGGCCGGCCGCAACACCAAAGAAGACCAGATCGATCACGCCGTCGGCGTCATTCTCGAAGTCAAAGTCGGCCAAAAGATCGATCCCGGCACCATTCTTTGCCGCCTCTACTACCGCGACGAAGCCAACGTCGAAGAGGCTGCCGATCTGGTCGAAGATGCCTTCCGCATCTCCAACTCGGCGCCCGAAGAACGCGAAATCATCCTCGAAGTCGTCAGCTAAGAGCCATGGGGGCCGTCGGACTGGTCGTCATCCTTGCGGTGGCCTGGTTCTTCTCGACCAACCGTCGAGCGATCCGCCCCCAACTCCTCGCGTGGGGCCTCAGCCTCCAACTGCTCTTCGCCCTCCTCGTTCTCAAAACGCCCCTCCGCGGAGCTTTTGAAAACGCCAGCCGCGCCGTCGAAGCCCTCCTCCGCTACGCCGAAGAAGGCTCCAGCTTCCTCTTTGGCCCCCTCGGTAAATCCACCGGACCTTTCGGCGTTCTCTTCGCCTTCCAAGTCCTCCCCATCGTCATCTTTATCGCGGCCCTCTTCGGCGTTTTGTATTACCTCGGCGTCATGCAGCTCATCATTAAAGGCATGGCCCTCGTCATGCGCCGCGTCATGGGCGCCAGCGGTGCTGAATCCACCTGCGTCGCCGCCAGCATCTTCATGGGCCAAACGGAAGCTCCCCTCACCATCCGTCCCTTCCTCGTCGGCCTCACCCAAAGCGAACTCTTCACCATCATGACCTCCGGCATGGCCCACGTCTCCGGTGCCGTCATGGCCGCCTACGTCCTCTTCGCCAAAGTCGAAATCGGCCACCTCCTCACCGCCGTCATCATGACCGCCCCCGCCACCATCATGCTCGCCAAAATGTTCATCCCCGAAACGGAAGAACCCGAAACCCTCGGTGGCATCAAAATCGAAATCGAAAAACCCGGCGTCAACATCATCGATGCCGCCGCCCGCGGCGCCGGCGACGGCCTCCAACTCGCCCTCAACATCGGCGCCATGCTCATCGCCTTCGTCTCGCTCATCGCCCTCGTCAATGGCGGCTTCGGCTGGCTGCATAGCCTCCTCCCCTGGTTCCCCGCCACCATGCAGCAGCTTTTCGGCTGGATCTTCGCCCCCATCGCCTTCCTCCTCGGCGTCAGTTGGCAGGACGCCCCCCACGTCGGTCAACTCCTCGGCACCCGCCTCGTCCTCAACGAATTTGTCGCCTTCATCGATCTCGGCAAACTCCCCGATCAAGGCATCATCCTCGATCCCCGCTCTAAAGTCATCGCCACCTACGCCCTCTGCGGCTTCGCCAACATCTCCTCCATCGCCATCCAGGTCGGCGGCATCGGTGCCCTCGTCCCCTCCCGCAAATCCGATCTCGCCCGCCTCGGCCTCCGCGCCGTCGCCGCTGGCACCCTCGCCAATTTCATGTCCGCCTGCATCGCCGGTCTCCTCACATGATGGTCGAAGCCGCCGTTACCGAACTCAAGCTCAAACTCCCCGTGCTCCCGGAAATCGGCGTCGTGCTCGGCAGCGGCCTAGGTTCATTCGCTGACGAAATAGAATATCCCACCGTCATCCCCTACGCCGACATCCCCCACTGGCCCGCCTCCACCGTCGTCGGCCACGCCGGTCAGCTCGTCGTCGGACGCATCGCCGGACGTACCGTCGCCGTCCTCGCCGGCCGCGCCCACCTTTACGAAGGCTACACCCCCGCCCAGTCCACTTTCGCGACCCGCGTCCTCGGCTGCCTAGGCGTCCACTCCGTTATCCTCACCAACGCCGCCGGCGGCATCAACGCCTCCTACCAGCCCGGCGACCTCGTCCTCATCACCGATCATCTAAACCTGCAAGGCGTGAACCCTCTCTCCGGCCCCAACAACGACGCCTGGGGGACCCGCTTCCCCGGAATGACCTTCGCCTACACCCCCGCCTATCAAGCCCTCGCCCTCACCACCGCCCAACAACTCGGCTTCACCATGCCCACCGGCGTCTACGCCGGCCTCCTCGGCCCCAGCTACGAAACCCCCGCAGAAATCCGCTACCTCCGCTCGATCGGCGCCGACCTCGTCGGCATGTCCACCGTCGCCGAAGCCATCGTCGCCGCCCACATGCGCATCAAGGTCATCGCCTTCTCCTGCGTCACCAACATGGCCGCCGGCATGCTCAACCAGGAACTTAACCACGAAGAGGTCCTCGAAACCGGTCGCCAACAAGCCGACCGCTTCAAATCCCTCCTCCGCGCCATCATCCCTCAGTTAAATGCCTAACCTGGCCCAAATCGCCATCGCCGCCCGCGCCCACGCCCACGCCCCCTATTCCAACTTCCGCGTCGGCGCCGCCCTCGAAACCTCGACCGGCGAAATCTACACCGGCTGCAACGTCGAGAATTCGACCTACGGCCTCACCATCTGCGCCGAACGAGTAGCCGTCGTAAAAGCCATCAGCGAAGGAGCCCGCCCCGGATCCTTCGTCCGTATCGCCATCGCCGCCGATACCCCCACCTTGACGCCCCCCTGCGGCGCCTGCCGACAGATTCTCGCGGAATTCGCCCCCGGCGCCGTCATCACCCTCGTCAACCTCGCCGGCCTCTCGAAATCCTACACCATCGCAGACCTGCTCCCGGAGTCCTTCAATGATTCGTTTTTGCGCTAGCCTCTTCCTCTCCGTCTCTCTCTACGCCATCCCCGCCGACCTCATCATCACCGCCCGCTACGTCGTCACCATGGACGCCGCCCGCCGCGTGATCGAAAACGGAGCCGTCGCCATCGTCAAAGACCGCATCGTCGCCGTCGGCCCCGCCGCTGCAATCAACCGCCAATACCAGCCCAAACTCCGTATCGCCCGCCCCGACTCTATCCTCACCCCCGGCCTCATCAACACCCACACCCATGCCCCCATGACCCTCTTCCGCGGCATCGCCGACGACCTCCGCCTCCAGGAATGGCTCGAACGCTATATCTTCCCCGCCGAAGCCAAAAACGTAACTCCCGATTTTGTCCGCGTCGGCACCAACCTGGCGGTGCTTGAGATGTTACTCTCCGGCACCACTACTTATACCGACATGTATTACTTCGAAGAAGTAATCGCCGAAGCCACCCGCAAAGCCGGCATGCGCGCCGTCCTCGGCCAAACCGTCATCGGCTTCCCCGTCCCCGACGCCAAAACCCCCGCCGACGCGCTCAAACGCACCGAAGCCTTCCTCAAACAGTTCGCCGGCGATTCGCTCATCACCGCCGCCGTCGCTCCCCACGCCATCTATACCAACTCCGACGAAACCCTCCAAGCCTCCCGCGCCCTCGCCAACAAATACGGCGCCCCCCTCGTCATCCACCTCTCGGAAACAAAAAAGGAAAACGACGACACCAAAAAGCAGCGCGGCCTCAGCCCCACCCAAGCCCTCGAAAAACTCGGCGTCCTCACCGGCCGTACCGTCGCCGCCCACGGCGTCTGGCTCGACGATGCCGACATCAAAACCCTCGCCCAACGCGGCGTCGGCGTCGCCCACTGCCCCAGCAGCAACATGAAACTGGCCAGCGGCATCGCGCCCATCCTCAAGCTCCTCCGCCTCGACGTCGCTCTCGGCCTCGGCCCCGACGGCCCCGCCGGCTCCAACAACGACCTTAATCTCTTCGAAGAAATGGACCTCGCCGGCAAGCTCGCCAAAGTCTCCGCCAACGATCCCACCGCCCTCCCCGCCACCAAACTCTTCGCCATGGCCACCATCGACGGAGCCCGCGTCCTCGGCCTCGAAAAAGAAACCGGCTCCCTCGAAGTCGGCAAACGCGCCGACCTCATCACCATCAACCTCGACCAAGCCCAAGCCGTCCCCCTCTTCAACGTCTACTCCGCCCTCGTTTACTCCCTCAAAGGCTCCGATGTGAACGACGTCGTCATCAACGGCCGTCTCCTCGTCCGTCGGAAAGAACCCCTGACGCTCAACCGCGCCCAGGTCCTCGCCGAAGCCCGCGCCTACGGCGCTAAAGTCACCCGCTCCCTCCAATAACCGCCGACAAACGGCTTACGGAATTCCACGAGTAACTTCCCAGGACTTCCCTCCCACCCAAAGCTGAGAACTTACGTATTGTTACAGGACTACGGTACTGAAACAAAACATCAAGTCCTGAGTGTTCCGCACTCCGGCAATAGGAATCATCCATGAGCCACTTCCTCCGACTTCGCTTGGCCGCAGCCGCCTTTGCTGTGTTCGCCGTGAACCCGTTGATAGCCGGGACTTTGACGTATACCGACCGTCCGTCCTGGCTAGCCGACTCCACCTCCATCATCACTCTCGATTTCGCCACCTACGGCGCCGGCAACAGTGGCGGCTTCACGAGCGGCAACTCTGTAACTAGCGGAAGCCAGGTTTTTTATAATAACGCCAACGGCTACTTCAACAACAACTTCCAAATCACCGGTACCAACGGAACCAGTAATGTGCTTCGCCAAGTCCTCGCCAACGGCTCCCAGAGCTTCTGGAATTGGAACACCGGCGCTATTCTGTTCTCCGACTCGAGTACCGGCTCCAACGTTATCTCCATGCGCATTAACTTCCGCAGCGGCGGCCTCCCCACCCCTGTGAGCGCCTTCGGCGTCGGCCTCGGCCTCGGCGGCGGAACCGGCAGCTCCGGCAACATCACCGTCACCCCCCAAGGCCTCGGCGCCCAAACCGTAACGACGTTCAACCAAGCCGCCGGACTAACTTTCTTCGGCGTCTCCAGCGACACCCAGACCTTTAGCTTCTTCGATATCACCATCACTGACCCGGCGAGCCGTTACATCATTCTCGACAACCTATCCTCCGGGACCTCCACCATCACCACCGCTCCGCCCCCTCCCCCCGCGGAGACCCCGGACGCGGCAACCATGCTCACCGTCGGCACGGGCCTCGCCTACCTCGGCTATCTCCGCCGCAACCGCCATTTAGAGACGGCGTAAGCCTCCCTCCAACCCCACCCCGCCTGGCGTCGCCCCCCCCGGCGCCAAGCTTTTTCTTGGCTTCTGCTAAAATCAACCCCAGATGCTCAGCCGCGCATTTCCCTTTTGCTGTGCCGTTCTCCTGGCCACAGCTTGCCTGCTCCCCGCGCAGAAGAAAAACAAGAAAAAAGAAGAGATTACTCAGGTTCTCGAGATCCCCCCCGATCCCCCAGCCGCCGTAACCGTTGAAACTGCGCGGCTGGAGTTCCTTGTCTCCCCGCTCTCCGGCAAAGGCCTACTCTCCGCCCAGGTTCGCGAAGCCATCAAGTCCCTCCGCAACCATGCCCGCGGTGGTCAAATTGTAAAGCTCCGGGCCTTCGTCGCTGGCACCGGCGACCTCCGCCGTGTCCAAGCTATCGTTAGTGACGAATTCACTGATAAAAAACTACCCCTCCCCGCCCTCTCCACGATCCTCGTCGGCCTCCTCCCCGGCGAAGGCACCCAAGTCATCATGGAAGGCGTCATCGTCAGCAAAAAAGCCGTCAACCCCCAAGGCCTAGCCTTTCTCTCCGGCATGGGAGGCATCTCCAAGGAACAGCCCGACCAAGTCCTCCCCATGCTCGATCGCGCCATCACCGATCTCTCGAAGGCCACTAAAATCGCCGGCAGCGACAAGTCCGATGTCCTCCGCGTCACCTGCCTCCTTTCCTCGCTCACGCAGATCGGCGAAGTCCGCACCCGCCTCGCCATAGCCTTCCCAAACGCCGCCGCCACGGCCGTCCAGGCCCAGCGAGCACACGGCACTAGCTTAGCCGAGTGCGAAGCCGTCGTGCGCCTCCAGAAGGCTCCCGCTGACGCCGTCGTGTTCCTCAACCCCGCCGACATGGCCCCGTCCCCGAACTTCTCCAAGCTCGTCCTCACAAAATCCCCGCAGCTCATCCTCACCGGCACCCAAACCGCCTTCAACAGCCAGGAAAGCGATATTCGTCTAGCGTTCGAACGTATGGCCAAGGTCCTCAACACCCAAAAGTCGGGCATGAAGAAGGTGCTCTTCTCGCATCTCTATCCCCTCTCAAACCGCCTCCTCGAAACGGCGCGCAAGATCCGCTTCGATTTCTTCGATTCCACCCGGCCCCCCGCCAGCACCGCCCTCGTCTTCGAAGGCCTCCCCAGCATGGACGCCATGCTCGCCTTCGAACTCGTCGCCGTGCCAAATTAATCTACCGCACCCCGCCCCGCAAAGGCTCCCGACCGGGTACCCCCCGTCGGCGCAGCCCGGGATCAAAACAGTGCAGCTCCTACTCCGCATCCTGCCGAATCCGTCGATCACGGAAGTCCCGGTTGATGAGCACATGGAACGTGGAAGTGCTCCCACTCGTCGTGCGCGACCACCAGGAATTGATGCTCGCCAAACCCGAGATCCTGGATCGTCTTCCGCGCCGCTTCTTCCCACTGCGCCCGGCTCGGCCGCTCGCCTGGCCGCCAGCTCAGCTGATCGTGATAGACCGGATCGGTGAAGCGCGGATTCTCAAATCCTACGGCCCGCATCTCGGCCGCCGCCGTTTCGCGGGAAAGCCGGTTGTCCGAAAAAAAGATGCTCGCCGCGCTCGACGATCTCAGCGGCCACCGGGTCGCGGCCCTCAGGCAGATAGCGGGTGAGGGCTCGAAAGCTCGACTTGCCGGCGCGGCGGCTTCCAGCAATCGGGGCCAGCATCGTTCACGTTGCCCCGAAAGAGGTTAGCTCATCTAACGCTGGAAATTCGCCGTCCCTGCGGCTTGTCCTGACTGACGGGAATAGGAAAAGCAAAGGACTGGTAGTAACCAACGATGGCCGTCATGTCGCCGCCAAATCGATCCGAAGCGGCGGCACCCTGGGCATGGATTTCTTCGATGATGTCGTCATTCATCATCTCCGTCCAGGTCGATGCCTTCGAGCTCTTCGGGAGCACAGAGGAGGGGAGATTCGTAGCCATATTCTCGAGTGATCCTTTCTGCGCGGCGCTCAACGCGGGCATTGTTAAGATGCTTGAAGTTCCACGTCAGAACAAACTTGCATTCGTAGTGAGCGGCAACCGCCCAATGCACCGCATCGCGTTGTCCCATCTAGCTTCGATGTTGCGTCTGAATCTCTTTACTTTTCCCAATTTGCTTCTCTGGTTGGACAATCCCCTGGGCACCCCACCCCTGATCCCGGTACCCGTCCAGTTTTCGCTCGATCTGAATCCAGTGGGACAGGTTACGGACGAATTCTCGAAAAGGGACGGAACATCCAGCCCCATCAATTCTGCATCGCGATCAAAACGGTAACATCACGATAGGTTAGGCTGGGGATTGATGCGCATTCTACTGACGAATACAGTACTTGACGGACGCACCGGAACCGAGATTTGCACTCGAGACTTCGCCGTCGGCTTGGCCGCGCGCGGGCATGCGGTCTCGGTGTTTTCACCCCGGCCCGGCGGATTGGCCGAAGAGCTGCGGAACGTTGGAATTCCGGTGGTCACCCGCCTGCGGGATCTGCTCGAACCGCCCGAAGTCATCCATGGGCACCACCACGCCGAAACAACGCTGGCGACCCTCCAATTTCCGGGGGTTCCAGCCATTTTCGTTTGCCACGACCGCAATGCCTGGCATGACACTCCTCCACTGCACCCACAGGTTCGCCGGTACGTCGCGGTGGACCACAATTGCCTTGAGCGGTTGCGGGACGAAGCGGGCCTGCCGGAGTTGTCCATCCAGGTGATCCCGAATGCCGTCGATTTGGCCCACATGCCTGCGCCGCGGGCGCTCCCACCGCTGCCCCGGCGCGCGCTCGTCTTCAGCAACTACGTACGGCCGGGCAAAGCGCTGGACGCCATCTTTGCCGCCTGCGCCCAGCATGGCATTGCCGTCGATGTCGCGGGGGCGGCGGCCGGCTCGCAATCGAACGATACGGCCCGGTTACTCAGCCAATACGATATCGTCTTCGGCAAGGCGCGCTGCGCACTGGAGGCGCTGGCGGCCGGGGCGGCCGTCATCCTTTTCGATGTTGCCGGGCTGGGCTGCATGGTCAACTCAGCCACGCTGCCCGAAACCGTGCGCTGGAACCTGGGTGCCCGCTGTCTCCAGATGGAGGTAACGCAGGAACAGGTCAGCCAGCAGCTTGCCCGCTACTGTTCGGAAGATGCCGCGCTGGCGACGGCGTGGGTGCGGCGCCACTGCTCGCTGGACGCGGCTCTGGACGCCTATACGGCGCTCTATCAAACGGTGATCGACGAAGGCATGCCA
>CANNLB010000027.1 GCA_947505565.1 Acidobacteriota bacterium
TCACTCTTTCCTCCACAGCCGATCCAAAGCATCGATTGAAAATGGCCGCGCGCCGCATGAGCAAACGCCTGGGCCATCCGACTCTTGCCCGTCGCCGGCCCGCCCGTGAGGAAGAACACGCCTGGCCGATCAACCAGCGTCGTCCACAAATCCTCGGAAACTACGCCGGTCGCCGGTGCCACGTTCGTCCCCGCCGGCCGCGGCATCAGCTTCACCACCCACCGCTCGATCGCCCGCTGATCCGTCGGCCACCGGAAGAAAGTTCGCCGTTCAAACACTGCCGGATATTCCCGCGCGCCGCAGTGCACGAACGCGATCGGCTGCGGCCCGGCGTAGTCGATCATGCTGCCCCAATACTGCCGACTCGGCTTCGGCGGCATCGCGTCCGGATGCAGCAAAACCAGGATCCCCGCCGTACCCAAACCCTCCTCCCATGTCTCCGAAACCGGGACATCATCCGAAGCCAACGAGCTGATCTGCAATTGCGAAAACTGTTCGAGCCGAGCGCGGACCACTCTCTCGGCGGCCGAGGCTCCACAGATGCTGAGCACGGGGTGAGAAGACATCCTCTTAGTCTGGCGCAGGAGCGGCATAGCTTACAATAAGGCAATGAACCGCCGTGAACTTTTTGCCCTTCCTTTCGCCGCGATGGCGCAGGCTCCCGCGCGCCGTGTGAAGAAGTTGCAGATCCGCATCCTCTCGACGATGCTCGCCGAAACCGGCATCGGCGAATGGGGGTTCGCCGCCATGGTCGAAGCCGACGGACATCGCATTCTGTTCGACGCCGGCACCCGGCCCGACACAGTCATCGAGAACGCCAAGGCGTTGAGGGTCGATCTCGCCGTCAACGAAATGCTCCTCAGCCATTTCCACGGTGACCACAACGGCGGACTCCTCACCCTGCGGAAGTCCGTAGCACCTTCCTTAGGAACGTGCTACGTCGGCGAAGGAATCTTCCTCCCCCGCCGCGCCAGCCAGTTCGACGAAAAAGAACGGAACGACACGCTCCTCCTGAAGCCCGCCTACGAGGCTTCCGGCGGCAAGTTCGTCTCGGTCGATAAACCCACCGAGATTCACCCCGGCATCTGGCTCACCGGCCCGGTCCCCCGCAAATACCCGGAACGAAACTGGAGCGGAACCAGCCGCATCGTCACCGCCAAAGGCCAAATCGAAGACACCGTCCCCGAAGATATGTCCCTCGTCTTTGACACCGAAGCCGGCCTCGTCGTCCTCTCCGGATGCGGCCATTCCGGCATCATCAACACCCTCGAACACGCCCGAAACACGATCCGCCAAGCGCCCATCCATGCGGCCATTGGCGGCTTCCATCTCTTCGATGCGAGCGACGAAACGCTCGCCTGGACGGCTGGCAAACTGCGCGAATTCGGCCTCGCCAATTTCGTCGGAGCCCATTGCACCGGCATCGAAGCCGTCTATCAAATCCGCCAGCGAACCGGTCTCGATCGCAAGCATTGCATCGTCGGTGCCGTCGGCGCCGGCTTCGATCTGGCGACCGGGATCCACCCCGGCCGCCTGGCCCGCTAGCCTCTAGGCGGTAAACGCCTCACCCGCCGCTGGCTCCACCGTCCCGCCGCTTTCCAGCGCCTTCAGCTTCGCCAAATTAGCTTTAATGCCATTCACGCCGTCAAAGTATAGATTGCCGAAATTGATGTAGCGATACCCTTGCCGCCAAGCCTTCGCGGCGCTCTCGTAACTGCCCAGCGCGATCCCCGCGGTCTTGCCGTACTTGGTCACCCGCGCCGGAAACTCAGCCAAAAACTTCTGCACTTCCGGGTGCTCAATCTCGCCGATATGGCCAAGCGCGGCGGAAAGATCCATCGGCCCCGCCAGCACCACGTCCACCCCTTCCACCTGCGCAATCGCCTCCACCTGCTCCATCGCCGAAGGCGACTCCACCTGCACCACGATCAACGTATCGTCGTTGGCATACCGCAGGTAGTCCTTCCATTCGATGTCGTTGTAGAACGTCCACATCGGCGAAACGCCACGCGTTCCCATGGGCGGATACTTGGCGTACTGCACCGCCAACCGCGCCTGCTCCGCGTTGTCAATCTGCGGAATCATCACCGCCTGCGCCCCAATGTCGAGCGCCTTCTTCATCAAGCTCGGATCAAGCCCCGCAATGCGGACCATCGGCATCGAGCCCGACTGCCGAATCAACGGCGGTAACAGCTCGATCGACTCCGAGCCATAGCTCGAATGCTCCGTATCGATCCAGACCCAATCAACGCCCGTCGTCGCGGTCAACTTCGCCGCCAACGGCGTCGGTCCCATCGTGGCGGAACCCCAAGCGGTCCCACCCGCCGCGAGCAACTTCTTCACTTTATTTTCAAATGGATTAGACAACCGGCACCAGTCCCATAAAAGATTGCAGAGTCACGAACTCTGAGGTTACATCAAGTGTCACGCTATCGGCTGCGGCGTTCGCCCCGCCATACACCCCGGTCGCTAACCACGACCCGTCATCATTTTGCAAAGCGCCCAGCCCGGCCACCACCTGCTCCACTAGCGCCAAGTCTTCGGGCGCCCGCGAAAGCCGATAGGTCCACGCCGCGCCCCAACCGATCTTCCCGCTCTGCGGCGTCTGGTAGCGGTCCGCCCCGCATTGGGCGCTAGCATGCAAAAACTGCCGCGCCAAGGTAAGCCAACGCGCGTCTCCCGTCGTCCCCGCTAAAGCGCTCAACAACGCCGCGCTGATACCGTATTGGAAGTACCACTGCCGAGCCTTGTTAGCATCCACTAGGCAGCCGGCGGCGTCCGCCTCCGCATACTCCGTCACCAGCCCCTGCCGCCAACTCGTATAGAGCCCACGCGTCAAGTCAGGCTGCGCCTGCCACAAATTCTCCAACCAACCACCCGCCGCCAGCGCCAAGTCCTGCCGCCCGGCCCACAGGCATGCCAACCCGGCCATGCTCGTCGTCATCATCTCTTCAGTCGTCCGCGCCTCATCCGCAAAAAAGCCACCGGACTCCGCGTTGTGAAAACCTGCGATAAACCCGCTCAACCGCCGCGCCAAATCAAACCGGCCACTCATCATCGCCGCGCAACAAATCCAGGCATGCGGATAGGTTCGATAGACGCCGATCCACGGCACCCCCGTCCCATCCAGATCGTCATCCGGGCGCAAATAGCGGGCTTCCACGTAGTCGAGCACCCGATTAGCCTCAACGACCCGCCCATGCGCCAACAACGCCGCCGGCGTCTTGTAATAGGCGCGCAGGTCGTGCCCGCCGCGAAACGATCCGTCAAGCTGCAGTTGGGCAAGCAACCACCCACAGCCCTTCTCCGCCGACTCCCAAGCTTTCTGATGCAACGTCATTGCCCCCTAGGCCAAAGTGCTATTGTACGAATTCCGATGCTGCCGAGCGCCCCCGGTCTCCACAGAGTTCGCACGGGAATCTCCCTGCCGACCATCCTTGTCCGCGGATCCTCCCCCGGTCCCACCCTGCTTGTCTCCGCTGGCGTCCACGGCGACGAGTACGAAGGCGTCCGCGCCATCTTCGAAACCTGCGAAGCGCTCGACCCCGCCTCTCTCCGCGGCGCCTTACTCGCCGTGCCCATCGTCAACTACCCCGCCCATCGCGCCATCAGCCGCACGCATCCCGCCGACGGCGGTAACCTCGCCCGCTCCTTCCCCGGCCGCCCGGACGGCTCGCCCTCCGAACGCCTCGCCTGGGCCTTTGACCAATCCTTCCTCGCCCTCGCCGATTTCTACCTCGACCTCCACAGCGGCGGCGTCCGCTTCTCCATGCCTTCCATGGTCGGCTTCGAAGCCGCCGACCCCCGCGGCCACGCCGCCGCCGAAGCCTTCGGCGCCCCCGTCATTTGGGGCCACCCCGTCATCGAACCCGGCCGCACCATCTCCGCCGCCCGAGCCCGCGGCATCCCCTTTCTCTACACCGAAGCCCGCGGTGCCGGACGCATCCATCCCGACGACCTGCTCATGATGCGACGCGGCATCACCAACCTGCTCCGTCATCTCCACATGCTCCCGGGCGAACCCGAAATCCCCACGCCACCCCTGCGCCTGCAAGGTATCGGCAATACCGACGAAGGCGTCGTCGCCACCGCGGAAGGCTTCTGGATGCCCACCGTCTCACTTCTTGAACATGTTCAACTCGGCCAGCCGCTCGGCCACATCGTCGACGATCTCGGCCTCATCCTCGCCACCCCCCAAGCCCCCGCCGACGGCCTTGTCGCCCTCCGTCGAGAGCTCCCCCCGGTCTCCCTCGGCGACACCCTGATCCTCCTCGCGGCCGAAGTGAAAAGCTAAAACCCATGCGCATATCGGACTCCATTTACGTCGTCGGCAGCGGCCAGTTCGGCCTCAGCAGCCGCTACGACTGCCATCTCTATGCGCTCCGCGCACCCCACGGAATCGTCCTCTTCGACGCCGGCAGCGGCTTGAAACACGACCGCGTCCTCGCCCATCTTCACGCCGAGTTCGACGATCTCTCCCGCGGCGCGATCATCATCACCCACGCACACCCCGACCACATCTGCGGCACCGCCGCTCTCGCCGCCGCCTTGCACTGGCCTGTCTACACCTCCGCCCAGGCCCGCGCCATCATCGAGACCGGCGACGAAGACGCCTGCGGCCTCACCGCCACCCGCGCCATGGGCGGCTACCCGGCCGATCTGCGCCTGCCCCCTTGCCCCGTGGCCGCCACCTACCCCAGCGACGAGCCCATCGACATCTGCGGCCTCTCCGTCACCCCCATCCCCGTCCGTGGCCACTCGCCCGACAGCTACGTTTTCCTCTGCAATCTCGACGGCCTGCGGACCCTATTCTCCGCCGACGTCGTCTTCTACGGAGGCGTTCTCGGCCTCATCAATGTCGACGGCTCCGATCTCGCCGGTTACCGCGCCGACCTTCCCAAACTCGCCGACCTCGGCGTCGAAGCGCTCCTCCCCGCCCACGGCATGTTCACGCTACGCTTTGGCCAGCGTCACATCGATACCGCCATCGCCCAACTTAAAAAAGGCTTTGTCCCCCGTATGGTCGGCCAAGGAGACCTCATCCTATGATCAGCCTAGGCGAAGGAAATACCCCGCTCGTGCCCAGCGCCCGCATCGCGCCGGCCTTCTCCTTCAAACTCGAATTCACGAACCCCACCGGCTCCTACAAGGATCGGTTCATCCAACGCGAACTCGCCCACCTGCGCACGCGACCACCGTTTGTACTGGCCACCTCCTCCGGCAACACCGGCGCCTCGCTCGCCGCCTACGCCGCCCGCGCCGCCCTCCGCTGCTTCATCTGCGCCCATCCCGAAGCCCCCGCCGGCAAGCTCATGCAGATGCGCGCTCACGGCTCGACCGTCCTCCGCATCCCCGGCTTCTCCGTCGATGCCGCCATCACAGCCTCGGTCTTCGCCGAACTCGAACACTGGCAGCAGCAGTATGAAGTACCGCTGATCGTCTCGGCTTTTCGCTATTGCCCCGTCGGTATGCGGGGCGTCGAAGCCATCGCCGACGAACTCGCCGATGCCGCGCCGCAGCATGTGTTCGTCCCCGTCGGCGGCGGCGGTCTCTATGTCGCCGTCGCCCGTGGCTTCGCCCGCCTCGGCCTGCCTACCAAGGTCCACGCCGTCCAACCCGCGGGCTGCCCCACCGTCGTCGCCGCCTGGCAACAAGGCCTGGCGAAAGCGACCCCCGTCTCCAGCCAAACCCGCATCAGCGGCCTCTCCGTCCCCTCGGATATCGACGCCACCCTCGCCCTCGAACATCTCCGCTCGAACGGCGGCCTCGGCCTCGCCGTCACCGATGAAGAGGTCTGGGCCGCGCAGGATCGCCTCCTCCGCGAAGAAGGCATCTTCGCCGAACCGGCCGGTGCCGCGGCCCTCGCCGGCTGGCTCTCGGCCACCGCCCAGGGCCTCATCGACCCCGCCGCTGCCGCCGTTTGCCTCGTCACCGGCCATGGCGCAAAGGACGCCGCCTCCCTCGAGGCCGCCGCCGCCCGCACCCCCTCGCCGCTCGTCGCCGCGTCCGACCTAGGAGCCTACTTCGACCATGCTTGAAAATCGCGTCTACATCGTCACCGGCGGAGCTACCGGCATCGGAGCCGGCATCGCGGCCGTCCTCCGCGGCTACGGAGCCCAAGTCGAAATCTTCCAGCCGGAAACCTGCGACGTCCGCGACCCCGTCCAGGTTGACCTCGAAACCGCCAAGGTCCTCGACCGTTGCGGCCGCCTCGATGGCCTCGTCAACAACGCCGGCCTCACCGGCCCCATTGCACTCGCCCCGTTCCTCACCGTCGACCCCGCCAAAATAGAGGACATCCTCGCCACGAATCTGAAGGGTCCCATCTACTGCTCGCAGTCCTTCGCCCGCCGCGCCGTCGAACGCGGCCAACCCGGCGCCATCGTTCATATCGCCAGTGTCGGGGCCTTCGCCGCCCAGGAAAACGCCAGCATCTACTGCGCCTCGAAAGCCGCCCTAGTCGCACTGACGCAAGCGATGGCCCTCGAACTCGCCCACCACCAGATCCGCGTCAACGCCGTCGCCCCCGGCGATATTCTAACGCCCGCGAACGCGCAGATCGCCCCCTGCCGCTACCCTCGGTCAACCCCTGCGGGACGCCGAGGCACCCCACGGGAGATCGGCGAAGCCGTCGCGTTCCTGCTCAGCGACAACTCGTCTTTCACCACCGGCGCCACCCTCACCGTCGACGGCGGTCTGCTCACTTACTAACTCCCATGCAATTCATCGACTCCGATTTCCAATTCCCCATCAGCTCCGCCGTCGTCCACAGCGGCCGCGTTTTCGAAGCCGTCGTCACCGGCATCCCCGACGGCGAACGCCATCCCGTACCCGGCGGCGCCGCCGCCGAAATGCGCGAAATCTTTCGCCAGCTCGATACGTTCCTCACCGCAGCCGGCGTCGACCGCTTCGCCGTTTGCACCGCCCGCCTCTACCTCCAGGACGTCCTGGCCGACATCCCCGCCGTCAACCTCGCCTGGAAAGAGTACTTCGGCGAACATCCTGTCGTCCGTCGCGCTTACGGCGTCCAACTCCAAGCCGGCATGCGCGTCGAAGCCGCCTTCACCGCCGAGCTCGCGTGATCTCCCTCCCCTGGAAGACGGTGCTCCTGTTGGCTTCGGCCGCGGCGCTCAACTACGCCGACCGCACCTCGCTCTCGGCCGTCTTCCCGTTGCTCCAGGCCGAACTCGCCCTCAGCGATCTGCAACTGGCCGCCATCGGAACCCTCTTCCTGTGGAGTTACGCCTTTGGCTCTCCCTTCGCCGGCTTCCTCGCTGACCGCCTCCCGCGCAATCGAGTCATCGTCTGGAGCCTGCTCGCCTGGAGCCTCGTCACCATCCTCACCGGCTTCGCCCGCACCGCCAACGAGCTACTCGCCACGCGGGTCCTGCTCGGCCTCGCCGAATGCTTTTACCTCCCTGCCGCCGTCGCCCTGATCGCCGAACATCATCCCTCCGCCAGCCGAGGCCGAGCCCTCGCCGTTCATCTGTGCGGCCTCAACGCGGGCCTCGTTGGCGGTGGGGCACTGGCCGGCTACCTCGGCGAAAACTATGGCTGGCGCATCGGCCTCTTTGTCCTCGGCGGTCTCGGCATCCTGCTCTCGGCCATCTGCTCTGCCCTGTTGCAGGAAGCCCCCCGCGGCGACGCCCCTCGCCCCGCCCTCGGCCCCGTCGGCGCGCAGATCCGGGCGGTGCTACGAAAACGAGGGTACGTGCTACTGTCTCTCCAGGCCATGCTCATCTCCGTCGGCACCTGGATGTTCTTCAACTGGATGCCGCTCTACTTCCGCGAATCCTTCGGCCTCAGCCTCGCCGTCGCCGGCTTCTCCGGCACAGCCGTCCTCCAACTCTCCGCCGTCCTCGGAGCGCTCGTTGGCGGCACGCTCTCCGACCAGGCCGCCAAGCGAACTCCCGACGGCCGCTACCGGCTGATGACGACCTGCTACCTCCTTTGCGCCCCCTGCCTCTTCATGTTCCTCTCCGGCGGCGGCATGTTCGTCATCAGCGTCGCCGTCATCGTCTTCTCCTTCCTCCGCGCGGTCGCCACCGCCAACGAAACGCCCGCCGTCTGCGATCTCATCGACGAACGCGACCGCTCCACCGCGCAAAGTCTGATGAACATGCTGAACACGATCGCCGGAGGCACCGGCGTTTTCGTCGCCGGCGCGCTGAAGGCGGATTGGGGACTGAACGGCGTCTTTGCCGGCGTTGGTCTTCTGGTTTTCTTCGCCGCTGGCCTCGTCTGGCTTGCCCGTCGCGCCGAGTTCCCCGCCTGATGCTCTGGCCGCCACTTTTCCGCGTATTCTGGTAAGGGCATTTCCCAACTGGCCATGACTATTCAATTTCGACTCGGCGGGAAGGCAATCTACATCACCAACGCTCCTCCCCGTGGCACAGGCGGAGACCTGCGAACGCAAAGCGTGTCCCCCTCCGATCTCAACAAGCTACGCCAACTGCTCGCCGCTGAAATCGGTAAAGCCGCTGGCAACCTGACCGATGCCAAAGTCCTCGAAATGGTTTCGCAGCGCGTCGAGGCTGGACAGTGGAGCCAGGTCGTGCTGGGCTCGGCGGAACTCCTCGGCGGGTCGGCCGCTGCCAAAACAGCCGAGACGGCCGATCAAGCCGCCAACGCCGCATCGAGCAAGAAGGGCTCCTCCGGGCTGGATTCCGCCTCCGACAAAAACACCTGGGTCGAAATCGAACTCATCGACCAGGATTGCCACCCCCTCCGCGGTGTCCGTGTCGAAGTCACCCTGCCCGATGGCAAAGTCATGCCTGGCACCCTCTCCGACGAAGGCGTCTTCCGTGTCAACAACATCGACATCGGCAGCAGCAAAGTCACCTTCCCCGATCTCGACGGCCGCGAGTGGAGCCGCTCCGGCAAAATCGCCGAGGGTAAAAGCGTCCCAGGCTTTACCGCTGTCCCCAAACTCGGCATGGGTGCCTACACCGTCAAGCAGGGCGACTATATCGCCAGCCTCGCCTACGACGCCGGCTTCCTCTCCTGGAAAACCGTCTGGGAAGACGCCAAGAACGCGAGTCTCCGCGAGAAGCGAAATCCCAACGTCTTGTTCCCCAGCGACGTGGTACAAATCCCGGCCCGTCAGAAGAAAGTCGAAGACGCCCCGCCCACCGAACGAACCACCTTCCAAACCATCGGCGACCCCGTCACCGTTAAACTCGTCGTCCTCTCCTGGGACGGCACCCCCCTCTCCAGCGCCGACGTCCAGTTCAAACTCGGCGCAGCCGAAAGCATGAAAACAGCCGAGGACGGCAGCGCCAAAAAAAACATCGACCCTACCGGCGCCAAAGAAGGCGACCTGCTCGTCAAGGGCTTCTCCCTGCCGCTCAAACTAGGCCACCTCGACCCCGCCGAAGAGTTCAGCGGCCAGGTCTGGCGCCTCAACAATCTCGGCTATCGCGCCGGCAGCCCCGCGAGCAAGGAAGACGACGCCTTCCGCAGCGCCGTCGAAGAGTTCCAGTGCGACAACAGCGTCTCCGTCTCGGGCATCTGCGATGGCGCCACCCAGGACAAACTACGCACCGTTCACGGCAGCTAACTACCCCGGCGTATCTTTGTATTTCGCCTGCAGCGCCGCCAGCCGCACCTTCAGATTCGCAATAATCTTCTGGTAGCCCGGCTCGCTATACGCGTTCTTCATCTCGCGCGGATCCTTCTCCAAATCGAAGAACTCCCACTCGGGCGGCGTATCCTGATCCACCGCGCCGGCCGAGCCCAACGCCTTGCCATAGTAATAAATCAGTTTGTACCGATGCGTACGAATCCCGTAGTTAGCCGTCACGCTATGCCCCCCACCCAGGTGCATCCAATACCGGTAATACATCTCCTGCCGCCAATCCTTCGGCGTCCTGCCTTGCAGCAGAGGCTTTAAGCTAACCCCCTGCATATCGGCCGGCACCGCGGCCCCCGCCGCATCCAAAAACGTCGGCGCAAAGTCCAGGTTCAACGCCATGTCTTTGTTCACGCTGCCCGGCTTGATCTGTCCCGGCCAACGCACGAGCAACGGCGTACGCAAGCACTCTTCATACATGAACCGCTTATCGAACCACCCATGATCCCCCAGGAAAAAGCCCTGATCGGAGTTATAAATCACAATCGTGTTATCGGTGATCCCTTCCTGGTCCAGATAGTCCAACACCCGGCCCACGTTATCGTCCACCGACTGCACACACCGTAAGTAGTCTTTGATATAGACCTGATAAGCCCACTTACGCAGCGCATTGCCTTCCAACCCCGCCGGCGGATCCATCTTCAAATCAGTCTTCGTATTGTCCTGCCCCACCCGCATCCGCGACCGCTCCGCCGCCCCGGCCCGGCCCTTGTGCTCATCGTAAAGGTTATCCGGCTCCGGAATCTCGACGTCCTTAAACAGGTCTTTATATTTAGCCGACGGCGTCCACTCCCGATGCGGCGCCTTATGATGGCACATTACGAAAAACGGCTTCGTCCGGTCGCGTTTCTTCAGCCAATCCAACGTGAAGTCGCCGATCAGATCCGTGCAATAACCGTCGTACTTCTTCCGCGTCCCGTCCATCTCGAGGAACACCGGATTGTTGTAAAGTCCCTGCCCCGGCAGGATCCGCCAAT
>CANNLB010000028.1 GCA_947505565.1 Acidobacteriota bacterium
GGTAGTAGCCACGGCCACCTGTGCCGATGATGCCGAGTTGGAGCTGGCTATTGGCGGCTTTCACCTTTTGAATCCACGGTGCGCCGGTGATGACGCCGGCTGCGACGGCGGCACCCGCGGCGGCAGTTTTCACCGCGTCGCGACGCGAGATCTCGTTTTTCTTGTCGTTGGCATCAGCCATTCGTTCACCTCTATCAGAACCCACTATTATATTCAAATTGCTTCATCGCGCGAGCGGCCGGACCATTCCGCTCCAGCGAGAATAATCATGCTGGCGAGAAAACTGACGAACACGATAATGACGGCCCAGTAGAAGGGGCCGTATTCGATTTGGAGTTTGCGGAGGAACCACGGCCAGATGAGGTGGAGGATTAACTTCAAGGCTTCGAGGGCGAAGCCGACGGTGATGGCGGTGGGGACGACGCGGGCGATGGGAATCTTGCGGTTGGGGAGGACCCAGTAGATGGCGAAGAGGCTGGCCATAGTAAGGCTGATGGAGAGGAATTTGTCATAGAAGGGGGCCATGATGCCGAGGACGGGGCCGGAGGTTTGGGCGTAGTCGCGGCTGAGGGAGGACAGGATGATGGAGAGGATGGAGAGGGATCCGCAGGCGAAGATGAGGCCCATGGAGACGAGCTGATTTTTGAAAAAGCTGCGATTTTCCGTGATGCCCCAAGCGCGGTTCAGGGCGACTTCGAGGGGTTCGAAGATGCCGTTGGCGGTGAAGAGGAGCAGGAGGACGGAGGTGTAGCTAAAGTGGGAGAAGCGATTGGGGACCCAGCCGATGCCGGAGCGGATTTGTTTTTCGACTTCGGGGCCGAAGAGGTCGGACATGGCGAAATAGACCGACTGTTCGGCGGTGTTCCAGCCGGCAAGGCGGGCGAACCAGATGAGAACGAGAAGGAACGGGAAGAACGAAAGTAGGACGTTGGCAGCGATGGAGAAGGCGTAGACGTGGACTTCGACTTCGAAGAGGTATTTGACGGTGGGGATAAGTTTACGCATGCGATTTGGTTTGGACGCGGTGGAGGATTCGGGCGAGTTGGAGGAGGGGTTCCTGGTTGAGGACGTCGTGGAACGCGGACTTTTGGAGGGCGTTGCCAAATTCCGAGGCGTAATCGCTTAGAGTGGAGCGAATGATGTCGGCGGTGTAGCTTTTCGCCCGGCGGGCGGGGTTGGGGTCGTGGGGTGCCCCACACTTTCGAAGTGAGTCGAGGCAGGCGTGGATAGGTGCTTGGCTTGACTTGTGCGCTTGGAGGGTACGGTCCTCGATGCAGCCTTCGGGCCCGTTGTCGGGAACGATGCAGCTCTGGACGTGGGGAAAGGCCGCGCGGAGAGCGTTTGGGGCGCTTTCGAAGGCTGCGGCGGCGGAGTCTCCGGCGTCGCCGACGACGGTGATAGTACGCGTGGAGCAGGAGGATGGTGGCCGCACAACGAGGCGCAGTTCCTCGCCGTACTTGCAGATGCCGCCGCAGTCGAGGACACCGAGGAACCCGTTCATCGGGTAAGTGCTCAGTTGGTGTCGGCAGAGTTCTTGTTCGTCTTTCCCTTCGACCAGAAACAGGTGAGCCGTCATCGAATGTCGAGTTCCATTTCGAGAGTGCCGAAGGCATCGGCTTCGTGGTGATCGGCGAGGGCGTCGAGGTGGAAGTAGCGAATGTCTTCGCCGCCGGCCGCGATGGCACTTACGACCATTTCCTGGCTATGGGTGGTGCAAAAAATTTGTTTATCCATCGTTTTTGCGGTCTCTCGGATAGCGCGCCAAACTTCGGGCAAGACGGAGGAGTGAACTCCGTCTTCGATTTCGTCGACCAGCCAGCTTCCTCCACGCCGCGCTAGACCGGCGAGGAGGATCCGCAAGACTTGCATTACGCCGTCGCCGCGGGGTTGATACCGGATAGGGATCACCGTTTCCAAGGGCGGCGTAGATGGGGCTTCGGTCATTTTGCAGAATCGCAATCAGCTGCTGGAGCTCGGGAAGAAGGTTTTTGAGGCAAGCGGCCCAAAGAGACTCGCGGTCTTCTCTCAGGATCTGACCAAATTGGTCTTCAATCTTTTCAGGCTCCTGGGCCTGAGCCCAGACGCAGACGACTGGTTCCCAGGGCGAAAGGTTATACGACCAGTTCCAGGAGCCGTCCGTGGAATGATAGACCAAGGCCTCGGCGGGCGCTCCGTTGACAGTGGTGGTCTTACTACGGAGTATCCGACCCGCTTGATGCCACTGTTGCAGGCTCAGGAGGACGGCGGGGTTTTGCTTCGCCAACAACACAATTTGATTCGATTCGTTGAGCTGGAAAAGCTTACTGAGTTCGGTCTGGACCTGAGTGCCCTTCCATTCGCCCCGAATGCTCACGGTGCCGTTGGCTGGAGACCGATGGAACAGAAGACCCCACGGATCATCAACTCCAGACTTCCCTTCCGTGCTGGTGGACGGTAGCATGATGATGCCTCGACGAAAATGCTGACGCTCGGGGCGCAGTGGTTCTGGCGCTAGGAGTAGTTCACAGGCTCCGAGGATGCCGTTCTTTCCGGCGCTGTTCTTGCCGCCGAAGATGTTGACTCGGCGGAGGCCGTCAATCTTCAGATTTTGAAAGGCTCGGACGTTGGTGATCTCTAGAGAGGTGAACATGGGCTAGGCCTCCCGGCGCTTCAGGCGGTCGACGATGCGTTCGCTGCCGCGCATGGCCAGGGCCAGGATTGTCAGCGTCGGGTTTTGATTACCGGCGGTAACGAAAATACCGGCGTCGTGGACGAAGAGGTTCGGCACGTCGTGAGACTGGCCATACGAGTCGGTCACTGAGGTCTTCGGATCTGCACCCATGCGGGCCGTACCCACGTAATGAATCGAATGGCCGTAGGGGGACCAAGTCGGGTTCTTCGGCGGGAAGTACTCGGCACCGGCCGCCTTTAAAAGCTCTTCGCCGGTCTCCATCATGTCCTTAAACATCGCCTTCTCGTTGTCGCGATATTTGAAGTGAAAACGGATGCCGGGGATGCCGGCGTCGTCCTTCAACTTTTCGTCAACCTCGATTCGGTTGTCCCGGTAGGGGAGCACTTCGCCCTGGAAGAGAACGGAGGCTCCAGCGGTGTGATAGTCGCGGATACTCTTCTTCCACTGCTGGCCGAAGCCGGGGATCGACTTGCCGGCAAACGTCGTTTCGCCGGTGCTGCCGCCGGGAAAGATTTGATAGCCGCGGAGGAACTTTTTGCCGCGCCAGTTTTTGGTGAGATCGGGGATGAAGCTGTGCGCTCCGTTGCCATCCTCGTTCGTCACGGCACGACCGGTCAACTGCGGGAGATGGCCGCCGATCGACGCGTACATGTGCTCGGAGAGATACCGCCCGACGAGGCCGGAGGAGTTAGCGATTTTCGAATTGAGGAGAATATGGGCCGATTCGACGCAGCCGGCGGCCATGACGAACTGCTTGGCTTCGAGCTCCTTCCACGTCTTGTTGGCGACGTCGTAGTAGTGGGCTTTGCGGGCTCGGCCTTCCTTATCGAGTTCGATGGAACGGACTCGGGAGCCGGGCATGAGGGTCAACTTGCCGGTCTTTTCCGCGGTGTTGACGAAGACGCGGAGGGAATCGAATTTGGATCCGCTGTCGCAGCCGACCCAGCAGGGGCCGCAGTAGTGACAGGCGGGGCGGCCGTTGTGATCCTTCGTCAGAATCGCCTTCGGGATGGGAATCATCTCGAGGCCCTTACCGAGCTTGCCGGCGACCTTGGCGAACTCGAGTTCAGCCACCTTCGGGTTCAGGGCCGGGAGGCCGTTGTTCAGGGGAAAGGCACCGAGGGGCTTGCCGGAGGAGGAGACGCCGATAAGGGCTTCCACCTTGTCGTACCAGGGGGCGATGTCGGCGTAAGAGATGGGCCAGCGGGTGTCGTGATCGTCGAGAGGTCGGAACTCTTCGACGCCAAGGCGAGGGGTGACGCCGGCCCAGAAGAGGCTTTTGCCGCCGACGGCGCGGACGCGGACGAATTGGAAATAGTCGTCGCCGACCCAGCCGTAGGGCTCCTTTTTATCGTCGATGAGGAATTTTGATTCTTCGAGGTATTCCTGAAAGTAGTCGCCGCGGAGGCCACGTTTGGGAAGGTTCCATCGGCGGAGGCGATGGACGGGGAGTTCGGAGGGATCGCGTTTGGCTCCGGCTTCGAGCATGGCAACGTCGAGGCCAGCCTGCGTCAAGACGTGACCGGTCATGCCGCCAGCGGCGCCTGAACCGATGATGCAAACGTCGTAGATTTTCGCCATGGGTTAGCTCCTCTGCCTGAGCAAGGGTTGGTGGCCGGGAGGGGGCTTAAGGTCGGCGGGTTGGGCACCGGGGAACTCGCGGAGGAAGGTGTAGCCCTTGTAGCCAAGCTCCTTGGTGATGCCTTCGCGGGAGGTGTAGAAGCCGTCGACGCAAGCGTCTTTCAGCATGACGAAGAATCGTTCGGCGGGGGTGCGGGGGCGGAACTCGTTGGCGGCGGCGGCAGTGAGTAGCACCGTCGGATTGGCGGCGCCGATGTAGGGACGGATGCCGGTTTGCCAAGCGGTCTGAAGGGGCTTTTGGGCATGGCAGACCACGGTTTCGATGTATTGCGTGACCCCGGCGGCGAGGGCGCCGCCGCTGCGTTCGTCGGCAGGGATGATGAGGGCGGTGAGTTGATCGAGGGTGGCGCGTTCTTTTGCCGTGAAGAAGACGGGCGTGGCGGGCGCGACTTGGAGGGCGAGATCGTGATGGTGCTGCTGGGCCGAAGCAACGGCTTCAGCCCAGAGCGCGGCGGCGAGGGAGGCAAAATCGCGGCGTGAAAGCATGGCCCTAGGGTAGCTTGCGCTGGACGATACGGTAAACCGATACGGGGCTTTCGTTGCCTTCTTTGTCGACGGCTTTGACACCGAGGACGATGTCGTCGATCGAGACGTCGACGAGGCGGAACTCCTTGCCGATCCCGACCCACTGCTCCTTCTCCCAGAAGGGGGCGGTGGACTCTCGGCGGACGACTGAAAAGCCGGCGAGGTCGGTGATGTCGCCGACCTCTTTCCACTTGAGGAAGGCGTCGTAGCCGGTTTTGCCGCGGCTGAGGCTGGGGCCTTCCACCTCTTCGTTGCTGGTAACGGAGCGGGTTTTGGTGGAGATGTCCGGGGCGGGCGGGGCCCAGGCGAGAGCGGCGGCGACGGCAGCGTTAACCTGCGTCACGCGGGCGGCATAGGCCGGGGAGGCGTTGGCGAAGGTGTCGGAACCGGTGTGCTGGTTGGCGTAGAACTCGCTGGGCGTCGTGAAGCGGACGGCGGGGTAGCCAATGCGGTCAAAGGGGGTGTGGTCGCCGCCGCGGCCGAAGCGGTCGGCACGGAAGACGGCGTTGACGTTCATGGAGGGGACGTAGCGTTCTCCCACTTCTTTGACGTAGCGGGCGAGGGTACGGGAGGGCGAATCGATGGGGTCTTCCGAGAAGAGGCGGACGGAGGAGTTGGCGGCGCGTCCGTTGCCGGCCATGTCATTGCCGATGATGTCGTTGTTGAGCACGGCGTCGATGATGGTGTTTTCCGCTTTAGCGCGTTTGGCGTATTCGTTGGCGCCGAGGAGACCGTACTCTTCGCCAGCGAAGGCGACGAAGACTATGGTTTTTTCGAACTCGTATTGACTCATGACGCGGGCGAGTTCCATGACGGCGGCGGTGCCGGAGCCATCGTCAGAAACGCCGGGGGCGTCGGCGGCGATGGTAGCTTCCTGGTCCATGCGTTCAAGTTCGCCAACTTTCGTGCGGACGATGTGGAGGGAGTCGTAGTGGCCGCTGATGATGACGTGGCGGTCTTTCTGGATGGTGCCAGGGAGAACGGCGACAACGTTGACGATTTTGACGTCGCGGAACACGCGGCCGGATTGCTTGAGCTGGTGTTCGTCGAGGGTGACCTGAAGGCGGGGGCTGTAGGCCTTCATGGAGTCGGCGATCCACCGGTACGCGGCACCTACGCCCCGGGTGGGATGTTCGTGGGAAGAGAAAATATTGCGGGTTCCAAAGGCTTCGAGCCGCTGCAGCGTGGCGGCGATGCGTGCGATAGAGACGGAGGAAACGATCTTTTCAACTTTGGGGTTGAGCGACTTCGGGGGCGCTTGACCATGCAGAGAAAAGACGAAAAGGAGGGAGAGACAGAGACGCATGGGTTTATCTGCGAAAATAGCAGATTACAGATATGGTTATCGACGGAATTTACTACGCGCTCGGTCTGCTGGCAGGCGGAGCGTTGGCTGGCTACCTGACTCGCCCCTGGATGGCGGTTCCTTTTGTAATCTTGGCGATGTTTTGCCTATGGTTCTTTCGGGACCCGGAACGGGAAGTGCCCGGGGGGGCGGTGGCGGTTTCGCCGGCCGATGGAAAGGTGACGTTGATCAAGCAGATCGACGGGAAGACGCGGGTGAGCATTTTTTTGAACGTGTTCGATGTGCACGTGAACCGCACGCCGATTGCGGGGCGGGTGGTGGAAGTGAAGTATCAGACCGGGAAGTTTTTGGTGGCGAGCAAGGACGAGGCGTCGACCGATAACGAGATGAACACGATGGTGGTGGAGGCTCCGGACGGGGTGCGGGTGGCTTTCAGCCAGATTGCCGGGTTGATTGCACGCCGCATTATCTGCAGCAAGAAGGTCGGCGATACCTTGGCCGCCGGAGAGCGGATGGGCTACATCAAGTTTGGTTCGCGGGTGGATGTTTGGTTTGGTCCGGAATGGAATATTGCCGTGAAAGTGGGCGACCGCGTTTCGGCGGCTTCGTCCGTAATCGCAAAAAGGAAATAATGCCCAGGCTGAGTTTATCCGAACGATTGATTGACCCGAAATCGCCGGACCGGCGACCTCGGCGGGCGGCGTACGCGCTGCCAACGATGTTCACGGCGGGCAATTTGCTGCTGGGGTTTTTGGCGGTGATGGAGTCGTTTCGGGGGGCGTTGGATACGGCGTTGAACCAGACCGCTTCGGCGCAGCACCATTTTGAGGTAGCCGCCATCATGATTGGGATTTCGGTGTTCGTGGATGGGCTGGATGGACGGATTGCGCGGATGACGAACACGGTGAGCGATTTTGGGCGGGAGATGGATTCGCTGGCGGACGTGATTTCGTTTGGTTTGGCACCGGGGGTGTTGGCGTTTACGTGGGGTCTGCTGTTCATCGATTGGTCGTTGCTGCCGAATGCGGAGTGGCGGGAGCCGATTGAGCGGGCGGGATATTTTGTGACGTTTTTGTTTTTGCTGTGCGGGGCATCGCGGTTGGCCCGGTTCAACGTGCAGGAGAATCCGGTGCCGAAGAATCCGGGGCGGCCGGATCGGAAGTATTTTGTAGGATTGCCGATACCGGCGGCGGCAGGGATGCTGGCGGCGGTAGTTTACGCGGCGGGTTCGCAGCCGCTGCGGAATTGGATGGCGGCGGTGGGTTGGATGGCGCTGATCGGGCTGCTGTCTTTTTTGATGGTGAGCACGTGGCGGTACCGGAGTTTCAAAGACTTCAACATGCTGAGTCCGCGGTCGTTCCGGAGCGTGATTACGTTGGGGGCGTTCCTGTTTTTCGTCTTCAAGTTTTCGCAGCTGGTATTGCTGGCGATGGGCATTTGGTATACGGGAAGCGGGATCGCGGTACGGATAGGCGGTCTTTTGCAACGGAAGGTACGGCCGGTTGAACCGACCGCGGAGCATCAAGTTGGCTAAACCGATTGTTCTTTTGTTGGGCGGGGATTCGCTCGTAGGAAAAGATTTCCAGGCGCGGTTTGCCGATGCCGGGGTGAAGGGCCAGTTGGTATTGACGGCGGCGGGCGAAGGGGTGAGCGCGATTATTGCCGTAGCCGGAGAGGATGACGATGAGGAGCCGGAGGTGATTCCGGCGCTGGACGCCGAGCAGATTGCGTCGGCGAAGGTGATCGTTTTCAGCGGGCAGCCGGAGGAGGCGCGGGCGGCTTACGCGCTCGTGCAGGAGCATCGGGGCCGAACCGCGATCGTGGATTTGACGGGGGAGTTGGCGGGGGAGCCGGAGGCTCGGGTGCGGGCTCCGTTTTTCGAAACGAAGCCACCGGAAGGGGATGCGGTGCATTCAATTCCGCAGCCGGCGGCGTACATGCTGGCGCATTTTTTGACGTTGGTGCAGCAGGCGCAGCCGATTCGGCGAGCGGTGGCGACGATTTTCGAGCCGGCGAGCATGAGCGGTCGGCGGGCGATTGATGAGTTGCAGCGGCAGGCAGTGGGATTGTTTACGTTTAAGCCGTTGCCTAAGGATGTTTTTGGCGAGCAGGTGGCGTTCAACTTGGTGGCGAAGCCGGGAGAGGATTCAACGATTGGCTGGGCGGGGAGGGAGAAGCGGATCGAGCGCGATTTGGCGTCGCTTCTAGCGCTGGATGGGGCGGTGCCGATGCCGTCGCTGCGCCTAGTGCAGGCGCCGGTTTTCCACGGCTACGCGATGTCGCTGTGGGTGGAGTTTACCGGGGCGGTGAAGGTTGCCGGATTGTTGGAGCACCTGCAGGGTGAGGGCGTGGACTTGCGGACGGAGGATTTGGATCCGCCGAACAACGTGAACATGGCGGGGCAGTCGGGGTACGCGGTGGGGGCGGTAGAAGTGGACCACAACGACAGCCGAGCTTGCTGGTTCTGGTTGGCGGCGGACAACCACCAATTGGTAGCCGAGGTGGCCGTGGACGTGGTAGCGGAGTTGCTATGAAACGACGGGCGTTTTTGAGCGCGATGGGTTTGACGGGCTGCGGGTACCACGTGGGCGGCAAGGCAAATTCGATGCCGAAGACGGTGAAAACGATTGCGATTCCGACTTTTGGGAATCTGACGTCGCGATATAAGATATCGGACCGTTTGGGCAACGCGGTGAGCCGGGAGTTTTTGACGCGAACGCGGTATCAGATTGTGGCGGACCCGAACGGGGCGGATGCGGTGTTGAGCGGGGTGGTGGTGAACTATGTGGCGTATCCGACGGTCATAGACCAGGTGACGAACCGGGCGGCCGGGGTACAGATTCAGGTGATTCTGCGGCTGACGCTGACGGAGAAGGTATCGGGGAAGGTGCTGTTTACCCGGCCGAATATGGAGGTCCGCGAGCGGTACGAGATCAGTATTGACCAGAATCAGTACTTTGAAGAGTCGGAGACGGCGCTGGAACGATTGAGCCGGGACGTGGCGCGATCGGTGGTGAGCGCAGTGCTTTCGGGGTTCTAGATGGCGATGACCCCGGAGCAGTTTTTGACGCAGGTGAAGCTGGGGCGATTGCTGCCGGTGTACTTGTTCGTAGGCCCGGATGGATACAAGCGGGACAAGTGTCGGCGAGCGTTGATTGAGTATTGGTTGTCGGAGGGGGAGGAGCGGGAGCAGGGGCTGACACGGTTGGACCTGGACGATACGACCCTGGCGGACGCGATGGACGATGCAATGTCGTATTCGTTGTTTGCGTCGAAGCGAGTGATTTGGATCACGTCCGCCGAGGTGGCGCTACCACGGGGTAAGGATACCGAGGGCGCGGCGGAGCCGGTGGCTCGTTTTTTGAAAAACCCGTCGCCGGGGGTGATGGTGATTTTGCAGTGCAGCCGGTTCGAGTTCGACAACGAGGACAAGGCAAAAATTGAACGCGTTCAAAAGTTCTACAGCTGTGTGGTGGCACAGGTGGAGTTTCCGCATCCGACGCCGCTGGAGGCGCGGGCGCTGGCGCAATTGTTGGCGCGGGATAGCGGGTTGCGCTTGGCGCCGGACGCGATGGAGTTGTTGATCGAGGCGACGGGGGCGAACGCGACGCGGATTTCGATAGAGTTGGAAAAGCTGGGTCTGCTGACGGGAGAGGGGGGGGCGGTGACGATGGAGCAGGTGCAGAAGATGGTGCCGGATGCGCGGGAATCGACGATTTTCGCCTTGGTGGCGGCGATGGGGCGGCGGGACCGGAAGACGGCGCTGGAGGTGCTCGATACGCTCGTACGAGAGGGAGAGTATTTGCCGCTCGCGTTGAGTTTCTTGGCGGGCCAGTTTCGGATGGCGATGACGGCGAAGGAGGCGCGGCTAGCGGGGGCGGCGCAGATTCAGCAGTATTTTTCGCGGCAGGGCGTTCCGATGTGGAAGGCGCGAGCGGAGCAGGTGGCGCAAACGGCGCAGGCATTTACGCTGCCGCAGATGCAAGCGGCGGTGCAGGGATTGTTCAAGGCCGACCGGGGCCTGCGCGACATTCGGCCGGACGACCGGACGGTGATGGAGCAGTTGATTTTGGCGCTTACGGCAGCAGGGTGAAATTGACGCGTACTTCCGTTTGTACGGGGACGGGGTTGCCGTTGAGCAGGGTGGG
>CANNLB010000029.1 GCA_947505565.1 Acidobacteriota bacterium
GGGCTGTTTCGTAGAAGGCGGAGACGCGGGCGGGGCGGAGCGCGGCGAGGGCGAAATCGAAATGGTCTCGGCGATCGCCGAGGTTGGAGCCGAGACCGAGGTATGCGGTGATCAAAAGAGTGAATTTTGGGGGCCGGCGGCGGGGGGGGCGATTTTAAAGTAGTCGAAGGCGCGGCGGGTGCCGACGCGGCCACGGGGGGTGCGGTCGAGGAAGCCGAGTTGCATGAGATAGGGCTCGTAGACCTCTTCGATAGTCGCGGACTCTTCGTCGATGGAGGCGGCGATGGTGTTGATGCCGACGGGGCCACCGGCGTACTTGTCGAGAATCGTGAGCATGATTTTCTGGTCGATTTCATCGAGGCCGAAGCGGTCTACTTCGAGGAGATCGAGGGCGGTCATGGCGACGGGGAAGGTGATGTCGCCGTTGGCGCGGACTTGGGCGTAGTCGCGGACGCGGCGGAGGAGGCGGTTGGCGATACGAGGGGTGCCGCGGGCACGGCGGGCGATTTCACCGGCGGCTTCGGCGACGATCGAGAGCTCCATGAGGCGGGCGGAGCGGAGGACGATGGCGGTGAGGTCTTCTTCGTTGTAATGGTTCAGGCGAAGAACAAGGCCGAAGCGACCGCGGAGGGGGGCGGAGATGAGGCCTTGGCGGGTGGTGGCGCCGACGGCGGTGAAGCGTTGAATGGGGAGGGAGTGGGTGCGGGCGCCGGGTCCGGTGCCGACCATGATGTCGACGCGGAAGTCTTCGAGGGCGGAGTAGAGAATCTCTTCGACGTCGGGGAGGAGGCGGTGGATTTCGTCGATGAAGAAGACTTGGCGTGCTTGAACGTTTGTGAGAACGCCGGTGAGGTCGAGTTTTTTCTGGAGGATGGGGGCGGCGGTTTGTTCGAAGGCGACTTCGAGTTCCTGGGAGATGAGTTGGGCGAGGGTGGTTTTGCCGAGGCCGGGGGGGCCGTACAGAAGAACGTGATCCATGGCATCGCCGCGCTGGCGGGCGGCTTCGATGGCGATGGCGAGATTCTCCTTGAGCTTGGGTTGGCCGGTGAAATCGGCGAGGCGGCGAGGGCGGAGAGATGCCTCGAATTTTTTATCTTCTTCGTCCTGTGAGCCGGCGGTGACTTTGCGGTTGGACATGGTTTACCTGACTAGTTCGAGAGCTTTGCGGAAGAGGGGTTCGAAGTCGTCGCCGGTGACAGTTGAGCGGGCTTTGCGGACGGCGGCTTCGGCGGCGGGGCGGGGCGAGCCGAGGTTGACGAGGGCGGAGACGATGTCGGCATCGAGGGGAGACATGAGGGAGACGGGGACGGACTTGGGTCCGCCAGCGCTGGGGAGGAGGAGGTCGAGTTTGTCGCGGAGTTCGAGGATCATGCGTTCGGCGGTTTTTTTGCCGACGCCGGGGATGCGGGTGAGTTGGGTGACTTCCCCGCCCCGGATGGCGGCGGCGAGGTCGGCGGGGGGGAGGCCGGAGAGGGCAGTGAGGGCGAGCTTGGCGCCGATGCCGGAGACGGAGATGAGTTTTTCGAAGAGCTGCTTTTCTTCGGCGGTGAAGAAGCCGAAGAGTTGGATGGCATCTTCGCGGACGCTCGTGTGGATGCGGAGACGGACTTCGAGGCCGGGGTCGGGGAGGCAGGTGTAGGTGGAGACGGGAATGGCGACGTCGTAGCCGACGCCTTGGCATTCGACAATAACTTGGTGCGGATGCTTTTCGAGAAGCGTGCCGCGCAGGTGCGCAATCATAGTAAGAACCCTATTCTCCCATGGCGCGACGACTTTTCTTTGTACCGACGGTAAGACGCGATGTAGCCGAATTGCACGGCGAGATGGCGCAGCATTTAACGCGGGTGTTGCGCGTTGAAAAAGGCCAAGTATTCGAGATTTCCGACAACGAGCAGTTGTACCTGGCGGAGATTGAGATGGCGCGGAAGGAGCTGGTTACTTTTCGGGTGATCGAGAAGTTGGAGCCGCGACCGGCACCGTTTCCGGTGACGCTGTGCGTGAGCTTGTTTAAGTTTGACCATTTTGAATGGATGATTGAGAAGGCGACGGAGTTGGGGGTGGGGGCGATTCAGCCGCTGGTGACCGAGCGGAGCGAGCATGGGTTGGAGCGAGCGGCACCGAAACGGGCGGAGCGGTGGCGGCGGATTGTAATGGAGGCAAGCCAGCAGTGCCGCCGGATGCGGGTGCCGGAGGTGAAAGAGTTGGTCCCTTTGGGGGAAGTGCTGGCCGGGGTGGAGGGAGCGCGGATTTGGCTGGACGAGAGGCCGGGGGGACGCCCGCTTCTAGAGGTGATGGAGCGGGAAAGACCGACGGCGGTGACACTGCTGCTGGGGCCGGAGGGAGGTTGGGCGGACCGGGAGGCGACGTCGATAGGGGAGGCGGGGTGGGCGGCTACATCGCTAGGCTCGCTGGTGCTGCGGGCGGAGACGGCGGCGATGGCGGCGTTGACGCTGGTGCAGGCTAGGGGATCTGCTTATCGCGAAAGTCGTGCATGATGCGGCCGAATTTTTTGCGCTGCTCTTCGTTGAGGACCTGCTCCATGCCGGACTTACCGTTGGCACGGACTTCGTCCATCTGGGCTTGGAGCATTTGGTAGTACATAGTGAAATCGTCGAGAATGGTTTCGATTTCGGCGGTTTGGTCGGGGGTTAGCTGGAGCTCTTTTTGGAGACGATTGAGGGTTACCTGTTTGTTGTTATCGTTCCAGGCGAAGGCTTTGACGGGTTGAGAGGAGGCGCGATAGACGAGAGCACCTGCGATAGAACCGCACAGGAAGACGAGACCCAGGGTGAAGAGGATTTGCGTATTTTTCCAAGGTTCACCACCACGGATCATTAAGATAGCTCCTATTCGCCGAAGGTGGCCAAGGTAACGAGCAGGGAGTCGCGGCCTTGCCGCACCTTCTCCGACGTGGCGGGTTGTTCGTGCCCAGGCTGCTGGGCGCTGGGTTGGGCCAAGGCATGGACCGGGGTGCTGGCGAGTTCATGATGGACCGGTTCGGTGACTAGGAGGAAGACGCCCATCAGGATCACTAGGGAGGCGGAGGCGTAAACGAGTCGGCGGCCAAAGACGGGATCGAGGAGCAGGGCCCAGAACGAGGGCCGGGCTTCGGATTCGACACGACGTATAACGCGGGCGTAAAAACCAGGAGGCGGCTCGAGTTCGGCGGGGGCGACGAGGCATTGAAGAAGGGCGGAGTGGGACTGCATCTGCAAGGCTAGGTCGTGACACTGGCGGCAGACGGCGACATGAGCCTCGAACGACTCGCGGGCGATGCCGGTGAGACGGCCTTCGAGAAACTCTTCGATATGATCTTCAACTGACCGATGCATACCCAAACCTATTCCTGTTCTTATTTCTGCGGTACTGGACGACAACAAGTTTACACGCTCCGGGCAGGGATACGCAGCAAGCGTTGGGCTGACTTGAGCAACTTTTGCCGGGCCCGGAACAGTTTTACTTTAATAGTATTTTCGTTCATTCCGGTCATTTGCGCTAGCTCTTCGACCGAGTGACCTTCAACTTCTTTGAGAAGGATCAGCGAGCGATCCTCTTCCGAGATTTTGGCGAGGAGTTTGACGACGAGATCCCGATTGGCGAGGCGTTGATCCACGGGAGCGTGGTGGTCGGTAGCGCCTTCGGAATTTTCCATGCGCATGGCGTCGTCTTCGGAGAAATCACTTTCGTAAACGAGCTTGCGGACCTTCTTTTTGCGGAGATAGTCGTAGCACTCGTTGACGGTGATCTTGTAGATCCACGTCAGCAGGGAGCTGCGGAAATCGAAGTTCCGGATCGAGAAGTAGACTTTGGCGAAGACCTGCTGGGCGATATCTTCGGCGTCATTGCGGTTACGCAAGATGCCATAGATGATCGAATAGACTTTAGCCTGGAATCGTTCGACGATATCGCGGAAGGCCATTTCGTCGCCGGCTTGCACCCGGCGGACAAGCAGGGCTTCGTCGGAAGTGCTGTGGTCCACTTTAGTCTTCGTCCGGTTGGCCGAACCCGCAATCGGAAAGCTTAGAACATCCAATACGCCGCTCATGATGGATCGGACGTATCGCTTTTGGATTTGGTTTCGAAAAGGTGAGGTGCATCGCAATAGGGTATTGATGCATCAGATGGGGGTAGATCTACTGATCGGGACGGGTTAAACTGAAATTACCGCGCCGATTGGGCAGGGAGTGAGATAACTATGATCAATTTAACAGAACGAGCGATTGGTAAGGTAGCGGAGATTCTGGATTCTCAGGAACCGAAGCCGGCCGGACTGCGGATTTCCGTAGTGGGCGGGGGCTGTTCGGGCTTCAGCTACTCGATGGCGTTTGAGAACACGCCGAGCATGCTGGACAAGACCTATGCATACGGTCCGTTGAAGGTATTCGTCGATCAGGCGAGCTTGCTTTATCTGGACGGTGCCGAAGTGGACTACGTGGACTCGCTGGAAGGTTCCGGCTTTAAGTTCAACAATCCTCAGGTGAAGTCGACCTGCGGCTGCGGCAGCTCGTTTAGCGTTTAGCTAGTCCGAAACTTGGGGCAACGCCCGAAATGGCCTTCTACGCTGTAGCGTGTGGAGGCCATTTTGTTGAGCGAAACGATAATTGGCCTCCGCGCTCGAGAGCACGGAGGCCAATTTGGTTTAGTTTCGGTTAAAAACTACTTGCGGCGGCGGAGGACGGCAAGACCGATGAGGCCGACACCCATAAGGGCGAAGGTCATCGGCTCAGGGATACCGCTGCTGAGGGGGGTCGGAGCGAAGTAGTTGGAGTAGCCAGTGATGGAAGCAGAGGTGTTCGCGGTGTTGCCGCTATCGAGGCGCAGACGGTCCACGACCACCAAGTCCCCAACGCCGGGGGCGATGAGGGCATTATTAAAAACGAAGGGCGGAGCCAGAATTGTGGCTGAACCGGGGAGCGAGCTGGTGTCCGGCTGCAGAATTAACTGAACGACCGAACCGCTACCAACGCTGCTCAGCTGCTGGATGTACTTCTGTAAGGTCACAGCGGGGTTCGGGACGCCCACGGTAAAGGAAGCCTGCGCGCCTTCGAGCGAACCGCCGAAGCTGGTAAGCAGAGCAGAACCGGAGTTCCCGGCGATCCGGAAGCTGGTTTCGAGAAGTCCCTGCTGAGCGCCATTGGCGTTCGGGGAGGTCGTGAAACCAGCGTACGAGTCACTAACAGCAGTAGTGATGACGCTGAAGCCACCGTTAAAGTTGCTAGGATCGAGCGCGAAGCTGATGTTGATATCGGCCGTTGTTGGAGTGGCGAAACCAGGGTAGTTGGTGTAGTTGGGAGCCTGCGTGAAGGCCCAGGTGCCTAATGTCCAGGTATTGGCACCGTTGGTGATGGTGCAGGTGCCGAGAGCAGCTTGAGCGGCTAATGTTCCGGTTACACAAGGAGCAGCGCTGAGCTGAAGCGAGCCAAGAGCCATCAGGCTAAAGACCAAAATAGACTTTTTCATTCATTCCTCCGAAGGATTTGTACATTTACAAGGACAGAAACGGCCATACAGGCCACCGCATATCCTCGCAAGTACCTCCATACTATACCCATAGAACCATAGTAGCGTCAATACTTTAGACATATAAGCTTCAGATGTTCGTACTAGTAGTAGCTTTTACATGTCCAGTTCTCTTGAAACTTTTGTACCGAACACTTTTTATCGGGTTTTCACATCCGAACAGAGGACTTCCGGGAGATGCCAACTATTGATCCATGGGTACCGCGCCCCCCATTTCGGATACGATACCAATATTTTGCCGGTCCCTTGAAGAACCTTTTTCGTCCGGACTGGTTATCAAGGAGGCGGGGCGAGACTCGTGCTGGAGCCATGCAGGGACGCTTGTCCTTTAGTCCTTAAGTTTTTCAGCGAGTAGGGAGCAGTGGAGATTCCAATGTCTGGGCTTGCGATGCAACGCGGGCGACGCTATCATAACAGAAGGTCTATCCGGGCTCAGATGTCCTGCGCGTTTACTCATGTTTGAAAATCTCTCCGACAAGCTGCAGCGAGTTTTTAAGAATTTGCGCGGCGAAGGAAAGCTCACCGCCGAGAATATGGATGCGGCGCTCCGCGAAATTCGCGTGGCGCTGCTGGAGGCTGACGTCCATTTCACGGTGGTCAAGCAGTTGATCGCGGCGGTGAAAGAGAAGTCACTGGGGCAGGAAGTTCTGGCGGCGTTGTCACCAGCGCAGCAGGTGGTAAAGATCGTTCATGAGGAGCTGATCAAAACGCTGGGGACCCATGCTTCCCGATTGCGTTTCGCGAATGATCCGCCGACGGTCATTATGATTGTCGGACTGCAGGGATCGGGGAAGACGACGTCGACGGCGAAGCTTGCGCGATGGCTCTCGAAGAATCAGCATTTTCCATTGATGGTATCGGTAGACGTTTATCGCCCGGCGGCGCGGGACCAGCTGGCGGTTTTGGCCAAGCAGTTGGCGCTTCCGCTGTACGCGGGTACGCCGGCGGAGTTAAAGCCGCTGGAGCTGGCCAAGTCAGCGCGACGGGAGGCGATCCAGACCGGGCGGGACGTGGTTTTGATCGACACCGCGGGTCGTCTTCATATCGATGAAGGGTTGATGGCGGAACTGGCCGAGTTGAAAGAGACGTTTCAGCCGACCGAGATTCTGTTTGTCGCCGATGCGATGACGGGTCAGGACGCCGTGAAATCGGCCGAGCAGTTTCATAAGCAGTTGGGAATCACGGGCATTATCCTAACGAAGATGGACGGCGACGCTCGCGGGGGCGCGGCGCTATCGATCCGCTCGATTACGGGTCAGCCGTTGAAGTATATCGGCATGGGTGAAAAGCCGGATGCGTTTGAGTTGTTCCATCCGGACCGGGTGGCGAACCGAATTCTGGGGATGGGCGATGTTCTGAGTCTGATCGAGAAGGTTGAGGAAACTATCGATAAGAAGCAGGCTGAGGAGATGCAGCGTAAGCTCATTGATAATGAGTTTACGTTGACCGATTTCCGTAATCAGTTGAAGCAGATTCGGAAGTTGGGTCCCTTGGGTGATTTGATGGGGATGATGCCGAACCTACCGGGGATGGGTGGGGGCATGATGAAAGAGCTGAAAAATGCTAAAGTGGACGAGAAAGAGTTAAATCGCGTGGTGGCGATCATCGACTCGATGACGCCGAAAGAGCGCGAGAACCATATGTTGATCAACGGCTCCCGCCGCCGTCGAATAGCGAAGGGATCGGGCACGTCGGTTGAGGACGTGAACAACCTTTTGAAGCAGTATACGCAGGCTCGGAAGATGATGAAGACCTTTTCGGGTGCACTATCTGGCCAGGGTTTCCTGGGCAAGAAGCTCTCCAAGCTGGGCAAACTCCCTTCGATGGGCGATCTCGGCAATTTCAAGTTTTAGCAAGAATTCCTTAGGAGTATAGAGAAACAATGTTGGCAATTCGTCTTGCGCGGTTCGGGTCGAAAAAGAAACCGACTTATCGTGTAGTTGTGATTCAGAAAGAACGGGCTCGCGACAGCAAAGCGCTGGAAGTGCTGGGGCATTACGATCCGTTGACGGAACCGGCGACGGTGGTATTGGACCACAACCGTTTTCAGCATTGGGTTGGCGTGGGCGCGCAGCCTTCGGATACGGTGGCGCGGCTCGTTCGATCGAACCCGGCACCGGCACCCGTGGCTGCGTAGTTATGGAATCGCTGAAAGAGCTCGTCGAGGGGATTGCGAAAGCGATCGTGGAGCATCCGTCGGAGGTGGTCGTGATTGAAACGGCCTCCGGCGAGCAAAGTTCCGCCCTGACACTGCGGGTAGCGGCGTCGGATCTAGGCAAAGTGATCGGCAAGCAGGGACGCACGGCGCGGTCGATGCGAACGTTGTTGATTGCGGCCGGGATGAAGTCGAATCGACGAGTGAGTCTCGAAATCGCCGAGGAGAAGTAAGCGACCGTGGACGGCAAAAGCCCGGAGTGGGTGACGCTGGCCGAGGTGAGTCGCCCACGGGGGAACCGAGGCGAACTGCTGTGCGTGGATTTGTCGAAGGGTCCGGAGCGATATCTGGAGTTAGGGACGGTTTGGGTGTTCGGCGCGAAAGAGGAAGAGATGGGCCAGTACCAAGTGGAAGAAGCTTGGCTGCATCAAGACCAATTGATTCTGAAGTTCGTTGGGGTGGATACCATCAATGACGCCGAGCGGTTTCGTGGGGGCGAGGTTCGAATTCCGTTTGCGCAGCGGGCTCCCTTAGCCGAAGGCGAGTATTACTTGACTGATTTGCCGGGTTGCGTGGTGAAAGACGCGACGTCGGGGGAGCAGTTGGGGGTGGTCTCGGCGGCGCTGGAGATGCCCGGGTCGAATTTGATTGAGTTGGAGAATGGCGTGTTGATTCCGCTGTCCCGAGCGATTTGTACGGTGATTGACCCGGCGAATCGGGAGATCCGGGTGAACGTGCCGGACGGTTTGCTGGATTTGAATCGCAAGTAAGTTTTGGCACCATGAAGTTCCATGTTTTGACAATTTTTCCGGAGTTTTTTGACGGTCCGTTCCGACATGGGGTGGTGGCGAAGGCGAGCGAGGCGGGGGTGGTTTCGATGCATCTGCACGATTTGCGGCAATGGACGTTTGATCGCCATCGGAGCGTAGATGATCGTCCATTTGGGGGTGGTGAGGGGATGCTATTGAAAGCGGAACCGGTCTTTTTAGCCACTGAAGCAATTTTTCCCAAAAAGAGCGATACTAGAAAGGTTGTCCTTATGTCGGCCCAAGGAAAGCTGTTTACGCAGCAGACTGCGCGCCGGTTGAGTCAGATGTCGGAACTGCTGTTGATATGTGGCAGGTACGAGGGAGTTGACGAGCGAGTGGCTTCTCATCTGGTGGACGAAGAGATTTCTATTGGTGATTTTGTTTTGAGCGGCGGCGAACTCGCGGCAGCTTTGGTGATTGATGCAGTAGCCCGATTGCTCCCCGGGGTCCTTGGCAACGAGGCTTCCCGCGCGAATGAGAGCTTTTCGGAGCCGCTGCTCGATTATCCGCATTACACCCGCCCGGCAGACTTCCGAGGATGGAAAATCCCCGAAGTTTTGCAGAGCGGTAACCATGAAGCGATCCGGCAATGGCGACGCCAAGCTGCGTTTGAGAAGACGCAGCAAAATCGGCCCGATCTGCTTCCTTAGTTTTCAATATCCGAGGTAATTCATCATGCAACATGTAGCTCTCACGAAAATCGCCCAGCCCCAAGTGCGGACAGACCTGCCGGTGCTGCGGATCGGCGACACGATCAAAGTTCACGTTAAGATTCGCGAAGGCGAAAAAGAGCGGATTCAGGTATTCGAAGGGACGTTGATCGCGCGGAAGAACAAAGGTATCAGCACGACGATCACGGTGCGCAAGATCAGCTTTGGTACGGGCGTGGAGCGTATTTTCCCATTGAACTCGCCGACGATAGATAGGTTCGATGTGGTGCGGACAGGGTTTGTGCGGCGCGCGAAACTGTACTATCTGCGTGCGTTGAAAGGCAAGGCGGCTCGCCTTAAAGAGCGCGACTAAGGGTAACCGCGGCGAGGGATTGATTGCCGCCGATTTGCTCTACCCGTTTCGAGCGCGAACTGCGCAAGCTGGGCTTTGGTGCCATTGCTGGCGTGGATGAGGCCGGCCGGGGTTGCCTTTTCGGTCCGGTCTGCGCGGCTGCTTGCATGCTTGATCCAAAGCGGCCGCTGCGGGGCGTGAACGATTCTAAGCAGATCAGCGAGCAGGAGCGAGAGGCGGTGGCGGTGCGGCTACGGGAGAGATCGGTGGCGTGGGCGATCGGCTGGGCATCGGCGGAAGAAATTGATTCGATCAATATTTTGCAGGCGACCCGTTTAGCGATGAAGCGCGCGGTGGAGAATTTGCCGCGAGCGGCCGATTATTTATTAGTGGATGCGACGAGTATAGATTTGGCGATACCGCAACGGGGAGTGATCCACGGGGATGCGTTGTCCCGCTCGATTGCGGCGGCTTCGATTTTGGCGAAGACGGCGCGGGACGCCCGTTTGCGCGAACTGGATTTGCAGTATCCTGCTTATGGATTTGCGCGTCACAAGGGCTATGGGTCGCCGGAGCATTTGGCGGCTTTGGACCGATGGGGCCCGCTGCCGGAACACCGCTATAGTTACGCGCCTGTACGAGCCCGGGCGGGACAAACACTTTCTTCATGAACCCACTGCCAGAGCTACCGCTTCATCCTCGGATTCGTCGGAG
>CANNLB010000030.1 GCA_947505565.1 Acidobacteriota bacterium
GGATCACCCCGTCCAGCAGGTACAAGTTAAAGATAATATCGCTGCCCAGAGTGTTCCAAGTTTCCAGAGTCGTATTGCCGACCGGGCCCGCGCTGAAGAAGGTCGTACCGGTTAAAGAAGCGGCCGAGGAGAGGTCGCACCCGACGAGGGTGGCGAGGAAGACGAGTACGATTGGCTTCATGGCCCTAGAGTAACCCCTGTGTAACTGCGAAACCATATCCCCCCGGCAACACACCGTACCGGTACCCACACTTGGCAAACGGATGGCGACGTGCGAGGCTGGTTCGAGCATGAAACGGCTTTTTTTCTTTTCGGCCGGAGGCCTCGCCACCCTGGTCAGCGTCGTATTCGCGATTGGAGCCCTGCATTCGCCCGACTTCCACGCGGAGGCTTCCGTGGAAATTGCTCGGCCAAGCCAGCAGGTCTATGAGTTCCTGATCAACGCCGAGAACCTGCCGAAGTGGTCGCCGGAGATTGAAAAGGTCGTGAAGGTGAGCGACCAACCGCTGCGCTTCGCCGTTTCGAGCCGCGGCGCGTCCAACGTGATCGAATACTTCGACCGACAGCCGCCCCGTACTTTTTCGAGTCGTACCTCCATGCCGGAGATGGGTGTGAGCGGTACTTGGCGGATCCGCATTGAGCCTTCGGCCGCTGGCTGCCAAGTGACATCGAACGTCAAAATGAGAATCGAAAGCGCCCGTTGGCGAGCGATCGCGCAGTTTATGGACGCCAGCGGGGAGGAGCAGAAGACATTGGCGGCATTGAAGCACTATTTAGAGAAGTAAGTCTTTGACCACGCGGCCGTGCACGTCAGTCAGTCGGAAGTAACGACCTTGGAAGCGATAGGTTAACTTCGTGTGGTCGACTCCGAGGAGATGCAGCAGAGTTGCTTGCAGATCATGAACGTGGACAGGATCTTTGACGACATTGTAGCTGTATTCGTCTGTTTCCCCGTAAACCACGCCCGGCTTGGCTCCGCCCCCGGCCATCCACATCGAGAAGCAACGAGGGTGATGATCGCGGCCGTAGTCACCTTCGGCCAACTGCCCTTGGCAATAGACCGTCCGCCCGAACTCCCCGCCCCAGACGACGAGGGTGTCGTCTAACATACCTCGCTGCTTCAGATCCTGTACGAGCGCCGCCGACGGCTGATCGGTTTCCCGGCAACGATTCGGCATCGCTTTCGGCAGCCCGCCGTGATGATCCCAGTCACGGTGGTAGAGCTGAATAAATCGGACACCTCGTTCGGCCAAGCGTCGCGCCATCAGGCAGTTATAGGCGAAAGTGCCCGGCTTGCGGGCGTCGGGTCCGTATAAGTCAAAGGTACTCGCTGGCTCCTTACTCAAGTCGGCCAACTCAGGAACCGAAGCCTGCATGGCGAAGGCCATCTCATACTGCGCGATGCGGGTGGAGATTTCCGGATCGCCCGAATCGGCCAAATTGTTTTGATTCAACTCGGCTAAGGCATCGAGATAGGCTCGCCGATCGCTTCGTTCAAACCCGGCCGGATCTTGCAGGTAGAGGACGGGCGAACCGACGCTGCGAAACTTCACCCCTTGGTAGCGCGACGGTAAGAACCCAGCCCCCCAGAGGCGGTCGTAAAGCGGTTGCCCACCGCCGCCCGCGCCAGGCGAGATCAAGACGATAAAGCCGGGCAGATTCTTCGATTCGCTGCCCAAGCCATAGCTCACCCAACTGCCGATGCTCGGGCGCCCGGCAATCTGGGAACCGGTCTGGAGAAAGGTCACAGCCGGATCGTGATTGATCGCTTCGGTATGTAGACTTCTGATCACCGTTACTTGGTCGATGATCTTCGCCGTATGGGGCAATAGATCGCTCACCCACGTCCCATTCTGGCCGTGCTGCTGAAACCCGAACTTCGAGGGAACAATCGGAAAGCTAGCCTGTTGGCCCGACATCCCGGTGAGGCGTTGGCCATTTCGGATCGAAGCCGGGAGCTCCGATTTGTAGATGTCTTTCAGCTTCGGCTTATAGTCAAAGGTTTCTAACTGCGACGGCCCGCCCGATTGAAACAGGTAGATGACGCGCTTCGCCTTGGGCTCGTGGTGATAGGGCGTAGCGGCTTCCAGATGATGAAAGGCAGCCAGGCCGGCCGTTGAGGAGGTGAGGAACTGTCGGCGAGTCATGGCTTAGTCCTTGGTAATCGTTTCATCGAGGTTGAGGAGCAGGCTGGAAATGGTTGTCCAGGCGGCCAGTTCGGGGACCGCGATCGATGGGTCGCGCGGACTGTCACCTTGGTTCAGATAGGTTTCGGCGTCGGCGGGCTTGGCTTCGAAGCGGGCGCGGAAGCGGCGCAGCGCAGCCTCAAGCGTCGCCGCCTCCCCTGCCTTAATGGGACGAGCCAGGACGGTCATAACGGCAAAGTCCAACCGGGCGCGGTCCGTCGTTCCGCCCTCGCGCAGCACCCGTTCCCCCAACTTCCGCGAGGCCTCTAAATACGCCACGTCGTTCATCAGGTTCAGTGCTTGCAGGGGCGTATTGGTCCGGCTCTCCCGAACGCTGCACACTTCGCGCGTGGCGGCGTCGAAGTTGATCATGCTTGGCGGAGCAATCGTCCGTTTCCAATAAGTATAGAGGCTCCGTCGGTAGAGCCCTTCGCCCTTATCTGCCTTGTAACCCGCTCCGCCGGCTAACTCCTGCCACAACCCTTCTGGCTGATAGGGTTTGACGCTTGGCCCGCCGAGTTTATTTACTAACAGCCCGGAAACGGCCAAGGCTTGGTCACGAATGAACGGTGCCGCTAAGCGCAAACGCGGGCCTCGGGCCAACCATCGATTCTCCGGGTCCTTAGCCAACAGTTCGGAAGACGAGGTGGAAGCCCGCCGATAAGCCCGGCTCGAAACGATCAACCGTTCTATGTGCTGTAAGTCCCAGCCGGACTCCATAAACTCCACGGCCAGCCAGTCGAGCAACTCCATATGCGAGGGCCATTCGCCCTGGGAGCCAAAATCATCGACCGTTTTCACGAGGCCGATGCCGAAGAAGTTCTGCCAGAGCCGGTTCACTTGCACGCGGGCGGTCAAGGGATTATCGCGGTTCACGAGCCACTGGGCGAGGGTCAGCCGATTCGCCGGAGCCCCGGGCGGTAGCGGCGGCAGGGCTCCCGGCACGGCCGCTTCCACCTTCGCCCCGCGTTGATCGTAGGCCCCGCGATTCAGCACAAAAGTGTCCTTGGCCGGACCTTCTTCCATCACCATCACGGTTGGCACCGTGGCCAAATACTTGTTGTAGGCTTGGTCGGCCGCCACACTGGCAGCCCTGAGGCCGGCTAGCCGAGTCGGCAGATACTGCTGTTCAAAAGCCAACGCTAACTTCGACTGTTCCGCCGGTGTTCGCTGCTTCCGCTTCGCCAACTCCGCCAAATTCGCGCGGACGGCCAAGGTCGAAGCCTCACGAGAGGAGAGCGCCCGTTTCCAAACGCGGACCTGCTGGATACCACCCTGATAGGTCAGCCCGGCACCGGCTCCGATTCGGAACGGCATTTTTTTCTCTACCGGCCAAAGATTTTGATCGAAGATGACATTCAGCGGCTGGTCGGTGCCATCGACGTAAAGGTGAATGCCCTTGGCATACATCCCGCCGTCGTAAGTTACCGATACGTGCTGCCATTCGTTCAGTCGCAACGGCGCTTTTGTCTCCAGGCGGACGCCCAGGTCAGACCAGCGAAACGTATAGTGAAAGCGCAACTTGCCGTCGACGATGTAGAGCCCGTATCCGGTGCCCTCCCAATGATTTTCGACCCGCGTGACGATGGCGCCTTTTGGCTGCATCGGCTTAATCCACGCGGCTAGGGTGAACGGATCCCGGTGGTTGAACTTCGCTACGTCCTGACCCAGGTCAATGGGTTCAGTGAACGAGACGATGTTGTTCTCGACCGTTAGGCCTTCGCGCGGCACCCAGTCTGTCGCTGTCGGCTTCCACTTCCGCAGCGCACGTCCCACGGCCGTCGCTTCACTCACCCAACGGTTCGTAGCCGCGGCCTTTGCGGTGTGGAGACGAGCTAACTCACTCTCTTGCGGCGGCGTCGGCGCGGTAATAAAAGGCTTCTCGTTCCCGAAGTTATAAACAAAGCCTCGTTCATCCGGAATGTTGTTGAAAAATGCGAATAATTGATAGAACTCGCGCTGTTTGATCGGGTCGTACTTATGATCATGACACCGCGCGCAGCCCACGGTCAGCCCCAGCCAAACGTTACTGGTCGTTTCTACCCGGTCGGCCACATACTCAACGCGGAACTCTTCATCGACAATTCCGCCCTCGGCTGAAGTCCGATGATTGCGATGAAAGCCCGTGGCAATGCGCTGCGCCTGCGTGGGGTTCGGACGCATATCACCGGCAAGTTGGTCAATCGTAAACTGGTCAAAGGGCTGGTTCCGCGCGAAGGCATCGATGACCCAATCCCGCCAGCGGGACATATCGCGGACTCCATCCGACTGGTAGCCATTCGTATCCGAATAGCGAGCGTAGTCGAGCCAGCGAATGGCTTGTCGTTCCGCATGGGCGGGGCTGGCCAGCAGACGGTCGACGACCTTCGCATAAGCTCCGGCGGAATCATCTGTCAGAAACTCCCGCACCTCCGTCGGCGACGGCGGCAGCCCGGTGAGGTCCAGCGTCACCCGGCGGAGCAAGGTGACTTTTGTAGCGGGCGGGTTCGGCGGTAGGCTCTCTTTGGCCAATCGAGCATCGACAAAGGAGTCAACCGAGCCGTTCCCGGCGGCCCGCTTGGGAGGCACGAAGGACCAATGATTTTCCCAATTGGCTCCGGCCGCGATCCACCGCCGCAGGGTTTCAATATCGCGCTCTGGCAACCGGTCATGGCCGGCATACTGGGGCGGCATCCGCAGTGCCTTGTTCGCCGAAGAGACCCGTAGGAAGACGCCAGATTGGTCCGGCTGACCGGGCATGATGCCGCGGCGTCCTTTCCCCAAATCCTTCTTGGCCTCCGCCTCGCTATCGAGCCGCAGAAGACTTTTTCGGTTGCCGGCATCGGGGCCATGGCAGGCGAAACAGCGGTCCGAGAGGATCGGCCGAATGTCTCGATTGAACTCTAATGGCTGCTCCGCGGCGGCCAACGGGGAGGCCAGCAAGGACCACAGCAGAAGACGATGCATACATCTTTGTTGTATCACCTCTTTGCCGTGGCCAAGAGATCCGGCTTGGTGGCCGTCAGAATGCTGAGGAGGTCGCAGAGAATGGCCGGGGTCAAGTGGCGATGCTTCGGCTCGAAGAATTGGCCGTTCAGAATGCTCCGTAACCGCTCCACCGCCGCCACTCGCCACGGCTCCGTCAGTTGATCGAAGGCTTCGCTGTAGATCATGTAGCTCAGCGAAAAGCGGAAGACCCCGTTTTCCATTGATCGCGGGGGCCTTGCGCGGCGAAGGTTTCGGTGAACCGGGATGAACCGCGAAAGGGTTTCGGAAGGGGCGTCTCCTCGACGAACAGCAGGTAGTCCACGAGTTCTTCGACCGCTTGGCGAATCCGCCGCAAAGTTGATTCGCTGCGGTAGCCGACCGGATCCTTAAACGTCTCGTTCATGACGTCCTGATGATGGAGCGCGTGGCGGATCTCAAACCCCGGCTGAGTCAGCAAGTTCGTCACATGCGTCTGATGCTCCAGCACTAACAGCGACACGACATCGCTATGCGGCGTCAAGTACTGAGTCGGGTCAAACCGATCCGGGATTGGAACCAGTTCTGCGCTGTGGCGGTCTTTCGTTACGGAGTTGCCCATGTGCTTCATCGCGCCGGTATCCCCGGGTACATACCAGCCGCCCCAGCGATGTTTGAAATCACTGCGATGATCACTGATATAAGTGCCGTGCTGAAACGCAGGCATGCCGCTATGCTCGGCCGAAACGCTGCGGACGACGGTGCCCGGAATCCCCTTCAGGAGTGGCTGAAGTTCTTGCGGTTGATCGACGTGGCGACTCCCGTGGATCTGCAGATTCATTTGATCGCCGACAATTACGCCCCACACAAACACGGAAAGGTTCAGCGTTGGCTGAAGCGGCATCCGCGTTTCCACGTTCACTTCACTCCGACGAGCTTATTCCGCGACAGCTTAAAGCCTGATACCTTAAGGTCCATGCGTAAATTCGTAATCTCACTGGCGGTGTTGGCAATGACGATCCCTGCGAGCGCTCAGCTCGCCACGAAGAAATCCTTGACCTTGGCGGCGGCCAAGACGATCGCGGCGGCGGCAGAGGCGGAAGCTAGAAAGAACAACTGGAACGTTGTCATCAGCATCGTCGATGACGGGGCGAATCTGCTTTATCTCGAACGAATGGACGGCACTCAAATCGGCAGCGTCGACATCGCTCCGATGAAAGCCCGGACGGCGATCCGCATGAAGCGACCGACGAAGGTGCTCGAAGACGCGGTGCTCGGCGGCCGTAACACCATGCTCAAGTTGCCCGACGTTCTCCCTGTCGAAGGCGGCATACCGCTGACGATTGACGGGGTGATGATCGGCGCCATCGGCATCAGCGGAGTGACGTCAGCTCAGGACGGCCAGATCGCCGCTGCCGGCGCGAAGGCGCTCGAAGGGATGAAGTAGCTACTTCGTGAGCGTGGCGCGGCGATTCATTCCTTTGAACGGGAACCGCCGCGTCAACTCCGCGAAGTTCACGGTGAGGCCGAGCCCCGGCCCGGTGGGCAGGCTGACCGCGCCATTTTTCGGCACGGGGTAAGTGCCTCCGCACAGTTCCTGAAACAGCGTATCGTCGTCGCCTTCCCACTCTTCCAGGAAGAAGTTTCGGCACCCGGCCGTGGCATGGAGCGAAGCGACGTGCGCCACCGGCCCGCTGCATTGGTGGGGCGCGATCTCCACGCCGAAGGTCTCGGCGAGCTGGGCGATCTTTCGGATTTCGGTAATGCCTCCGGCGTGCATCACGTCGGGCTGCACAATCGCCGCGCCCTTGTGTTCGAGCAGTTGCCGGAACTCTGACCGCAGCAGTAACCCTTCGCCGGTCGCAATTGGAATCGGAGATTGGGCCGCTACTTGACCGAGCATCGCCGGGTTCTCCCGTAAGGTCGGTTCTTCCAGAAACATCGGCTTCAAGGGCGCCAGCGCCCGCGCCAGCTCGATCGTCGTGCGCAAGTTGAACGTCTCGGCCAGTTCCAGGCCGATCTCCAACTGGCTGCCGACGGCCACTCTGACAGCCTCCACCTCGGCCACCGTTTGGGCGATCCGCGCCTTGTCGTCCCCGGCCAATGGCACGGTCCATTTCACGGCTTTCCAGCCGCGCCGCCGCGTCTCGACGGCCCATTCGCTGAACGCCCGGGGCGTCCGTTCCTTTAGGGATGCCGACCAGTGCGTGTAGTAGAGCGGTAACGGATTGTGGATCGCCCCACCCAACAGACGCGCCACTGGCACACCCAGCCGCTTGCCTTCGAGATCCCAAAGGGCGATGTCAACGGCCGAGAGGGCCGTTAGTTCCGCCGCTCCATGCCGCCAGCGCGATAGGCCGTAGTAGTTCCGATTCCAATGCTGCTCAGCCCCCTGTGGGTCCAGGCCGACCATCGTCGGCTCCAGCCAGCGCAGCGCGGCTTCGGCCAGATCCGCGCGTGTTTCGAGCGTCGCCTCGCCCACGCCGGTCAACCCCGAGTCGGTATGGATGACCAGGAACACCAGATCCCGCCAACGCACGGTGCACTTGTGAATTTCGAACTTCGTGATCTTGCACGGGGTGGGAGCGCCGAAGGCAGCGAGAGACGGAAGCGCCAAAAGATGACGACGCGAAAGTAGCATCCCCGCATCATATCCGGTCGTGATACCGTCGAATTATGTACCTCCGTATCGCCACGTTATTCCTCGCGCTGGGCGGGCTTCTTCTGGCTGCCGACGTGACCGGCAAATGGACCTTCACGGTAGAAACCGGCGCGGGCACTGGCTCTCCTGCTTTCGAACTCGTCCAAAAAGGCGCCGTCCTCACCGGCACCTACGAAGGCGTCGTGGGCAAGGCCCCGCTCAAGGGCACCGTCGCGGGCAACAAGATTGAGTTCGTCGTCAGCGTCGGCCAAGGCGAGCTGAAGTACTCCGGCACCATCGATAGCGCAACGCAAATGAGCGGCAAAGCCGAGTACCCCGAAATCGGCGACGCGACATGGAAAGCCACCAAGGACAAATGAGCCCCGAAGAACGCGAACTTCGCATCCAACTCGCCGCCGCCTATCGCATCGTCGACCATTTTGGCTGGAGCGAGCTGATCTGGACCCATAACACCGTCCGTGTGCCGGGCCCGGAGCACCACTTCCTCATCAACCCCTACGGCCTGCGGTTTGACGAAGTCACGGCTTCGAACCTAGTCAAGGTCGATCTCCACGGCAAAATCATCGGCGACCCCGACCAGGAGATCAACCCGGCCGGCTTTGTGATCCACAGCGCGATCCATATGGCCCGGCCTGACGTTCGTTGCGTGATGCACACGCACACCACGGCGGGCATGGCTGTCGCCGCTCTTGCTGACGGTTTACTGCCCATTAGCATGTACGCTCTGGGCTACTTCGACCGCGTGGCGTATCACGATTTCGAAGGGCCGAGCCTTGAGCTGGACGAACGTGAACGCCTCGCCGCAAACCTCGGCTCGAAGAACGTCTTGATCCTAAAGACCCACGGCTTGCTCGCCTGCGGCGAATCCGTCGCCCAAGCCTTCGTGCGCCTGTTCCGGCTGGAGCGCGCCTGCCAAGTGCAGTTGGCGGCGCAAGCCACCGGGGCTAAGCTCGCGATCCCTTCCCGGGAGGTCTGCGAACTCAGCGGCAAATTGAGCGACGTCTTCCTGCTGGCGGAAGGCGATGCCGGCTACAGCAAAAACCCCAATCCCGAGTTTGCCGCCATGGTACGGCTGATGGACCGCAAGGATCCATCGTATAGACTATGAAGACCATGAAATTCCTAATGCTCATTCTGCTCGCCTTGCCGCTGGTAGCCGCCGATAAACGCGAGGCCGAAGTAGACGCCGTGATGGCACAACTGACCAATGTTCTGCAGAAGCCCGACGCCGCAGTGCTCAGTAAGCTACTCGGGGACCAACTCGTTTATAGCCACTCGAACGGTCGCCTGGAAAACAAGAAAGAGGTCATCGAAGCGCTGGCGGTGAAGAAAACCTCCGTCTACGGTTCGGTCGTCCTCGGGAAAGATCGGCAGGTTACTTTCTACGGCGACACTGCCCTAGTTCGTCAGGAAACCACCATGCGACTCCTCGGTGCCGAGCCCCGGACGCTTACCTTGAACATCCTTTACGTTTGGGTAAAGGGCAAGAGCGGCTGGCAACTGGTCGGACGACAAGCCACTCGATTGGCAGAAGTTAAGGGGTAAGCCGCCGTAAGCGGATGTTCCGCAGCGCCATCGCCGTCTCGTGATGCTGAATCGTCAAGGGCCCGTCCGGAGGGCCCGATTCGGATTCGTACTCGACGACTTTCACCCCGTTCAGCCAATGTTCTCGATGTCGTCCTTGTACGACAAGTCGGCTTTCGTTGAACTCGCCGAGTGGCTTCAGGACAGCACCTTGAGGGGCGATCTGGTTGTAGAGCGCACCGCTTCGTTGCACGGGGAACACGATGGCGCCAGGGTCGCCGGCGTCGTCGGCGAGTTGATACTCATGGCCGATGCCATCCGAACCTAGGTCGCCTTTCATAAGATAAAACAGGTGGTATTTGATCCCGGAGTTACCCTTTGCGGCGGTCTTCCACTCGAACCGCAATTCGAACGAACGATAGGTGTCGCGAGTTTGCAGGCTGCGCCCATTCTTCCCGGGCACGGTTTGCAGCAGGCCATCTTCCACCTTCCAAGTCTTCGGGAACGGCCCGCCGCCGACCTCCTGAAAGGCATCTGTGGACCGGCCATCGAACAGCGTCACCCAACCATCAGCCCCGGCTGAATCGCGCTTGGACGAGGGCTCAATGCCGAAATATGGCGCTTCAAATCGGAGGCTGTGAAAGCGCAGGCTCATGACTTGCCAGCGTGCTTCCCGCCGGACGAACGTCCCGTAGAGCCGCCCGGCGTGGTCCCCACCCGGCAACTGGATGGTGCGGAAGAACCCATCCGCCACCGCCACGTCCTCGGTCGCCGCCCGAAGACTCCGCGCCAGCGCGGTAACCTCGACCGTCCCCTTATTCGACCCAC
>CANNLB010000031.1 GCA_947505565.1 Acidobacteriota bacterium
GTTTGGCCAGTTGAACCCGGCGCAGAACAACGGCACGAGGACCGTGGTGTTGGTCATGAAGCTCCTCTTCTAAGCGTGGTTGATGTCGCTGAGCTCTCCGGGTGGTAACGCCATCCGGAGAGCGTTCAGCACGGCGACCAAATCAATGAATTCCTGGGCGATCGCCCCAGCTACCGGCGGCAGGTAGCCGGCGGCGGCGGCGAGCATGCCGATGAGACTCAGAGCCATGCCGCCCACAGCGCATTGCAGCGCGATGCGGCGCAGACGCTGGCCGATGTGGATCAACTCGTCGACCTTCTGCAGCGAGGTTTCCAGCACGACGGCACCGGCCGCCTCGGCCGTCACGTCGCTGTGCTGGCCGAAGGCGATGCCTACGGTGGCCGCCTGCATGGCGGGGGCGTCGTTGATGCCGTCTCCGACGAAGAGCGTCGGGGCCAAGGCGGTTTCGGCGCGGACGATGGCGACCTTCTCTTCCGGGCTTTTGCTATAAAGCACTTCCGTAATGCCGACTTGCGCGGCGAGGTAGCGGACTTCGGCTTCGCGGTCGCCGGAGAGCAGTATGATTTTGGTCACGCCGTGGCGGGGTTTCAGGTGTTCGATGAACGGGTGGGATTCGGCGCGGGGGGCGTCCTGGAAGCGCAGCGCGGCGAAGAACTTGCCATCGGCGAGGAGGATGGCTTCCATGCCCGGGGCAGTGGGAGGAAGGTCGGGTAGGTCGACTTTGGCGCGGCCGGTGATGGCGATAAGCAGGGGGCCAACGTGGCCGGTGAGGCCTTGGCCGGGCTTCTCGCTGACGTCGAGGATGGGAGCCAGCGGAACGCCCTCTGACTCGGCGGCGCTGAGGACCGCGCCAGCGAGTGGGTGTTTCGAGAACTGTTCTAGGCTGGCGGCGTAGGCGAGGGCTTGGCGGCGGTCCACGCCGGGGGCGGTGATGATCTCCGTAAGATTGGGGCGGCCGTAGGTGAGTGTCCCCGTCTTATCGAAGATGAAGGTGCGGCAGGTATCAATGCGTTCGAGCAGGGCGGGATCCTTGATGATGATGGCGCGGCGAGCGGCCAGCGAGATGGCGCCTAGAATGGCGACGGGGATCGCGATGAGCAGAGGGCAGGGCGTAGCGATGACGAGGACGGCGAGGAAACGGCTGGGGTCGCCACTGAGAAGCCAGCCGAGGCCGGCGACGGCTAGGGCCAGGGGCGTGTACCAACTGCCGAGGCGGTCGGCGAGACGGCGCATAGCGGGGCGAGACTCCTCGGCCTGCTGCATTACTTTCATGATCTGGGCGTAGCGTGAATCGATGGGAAGTTTGGCCGCTCTGATTTCGAGGACGGCGTCGCCGTTAATCGCTCCGGAGATCACCGAGGCACCGGGGAGCTTTCCGATGCGGAACGGTTCGCCGGTGAGAAAGGATTCGTCCATCGTGCTGCGGCCATCGAGGACGGAGCCGTCGACCGGGCAGGTCTCGTGGGGGAAGACGACGAGCACATCACCGATGGCGACTCGGTCAAGAGGAATATCGACTAGATCGGGTCCAAGGCGGCGGTGAGCGACGCGGGGCATACGCTTGACGAGGGCTGCGAGGACAGCGGAGGCTCGCTGCATGGCGTAGTCTTCGAGGGCCGCGCCGCCGGATAGCATCAGGACCACAATGGAGCCGACCAGATACTGCTCCAGTAAGATCGAAGTAACAATAGACATGCCGGCGAGTAAGTCGGATCCGAAATCGAGCGCGAAGAGCTTCTTGAGAAGCTCCCAGAGAAGGGGAATGCCGCCGAGCGCGAGGACGGTCCAGAGCGGCCCGGGGGAGCCGGTAACGAGATGTGCGGTGATGCCCGCGGCGGCGAGAAAAGCGATGAGAGCGTTCGGGGAGAGGAGAGGGTGCATGGACTTCTTGAGTATACTGGCAGGGTGGGAAGCGAGTGGTGATGGGATGTGCGGAAGGAATCCGCGTATAACTACCGATGGCCAATGAGGATGCAGTCGACATTATCGGCGGGCTGAGCGCGGATCACCCGGCGGGGGATTTGCTGCCCGTGCTGGCTTCTCCTTCGACGGCGGGGAAGGGTAAGAACACGATTCGGATGGAGTTGGTTCCGGTGGGGTGCTGGAAATTGGAGGATGTGAGGTTTGCCTTTGCATCGTCGTTTCTGCTTCCGGAGACGAAGAAGGAGTTCGATGAACTTGCGGCTCTATTGAAGAAGCATCCGAAGGCTCCGTTGACGGTGTTTGGGCACGCGGATCCGGTGGGTGATGATGTCTTCAACAAACAGTTGAGCGGGAACCGGGCGGAGTCGGTGTATGCGGTGCTGATTCGGGATGTGGCCCGCTGGGAACAACTGCGCAAAGCCGGGGGGAACGCCGAAGGTTGGGGAACGAGTTCGATCCAGCATATGGTGAAGGCGCTGGGGTATGATCCGGGTCTGGTGGACGGGGTGAGCGGGCCGAAGACCAAGGCGGCGGTGAAGGCGTTTCAGACCAAGGCCGGGGGGCTGACGGTGGACGGCGATGCGGGGGCGAAGACGCGGGAGAAGTTATTCGCCGCCTACATGGATTTCCTGTGTCCGATGAAGTTGGCGAAGACGGAGTTTCTGGGGCAGGGTGTGGACGCGGGGGGGAAGGGCGACTATCAGGGATGTAGCGAGTTCAACCCGACGATGGTGTTCTCGCAGGTAGAGAGTCAGGAGTTGAATAAGTCGCAGAATCATCCGGAGCGGGACCGGGAGAATCGCGTCAATCGACGCGTAATGATCCTGCTGTTTCGACCGGGGACACCGCCTTCGGCGAAGTGGCCTTGTCCACGGGTGAATGAGGGGACGGCGGGATGTCGGACGCGGTTCTGGTCCGACGGGGATAAGCGACGGAATCCGCAGGCTTTACGGCGTAAGTTTGGCGACACGCTGGATACGTTCGGATGCCGGTTCTATCATCGCTTGACGATTAAGTCGCCTTGCGAAGGGGTGAAGCCGCCTCCGCCGCAGGTTACGGTTACATTTATTGAGTTTTGTTTGGCCGAGAAGTCTTACCTGGAGACGCGGCCGTGGTGGCCGAAGCGGGAAGCCAAGCCGTTTCCGAATGCGCCGTTCGATAGTAAGTTGACGAACGGGCCGAGGACGGGGGCGTTAGGGGACAAAGGTTGTGTGCGGATCGAGCCGATTCCCGGTGGGGCATGCGAGGTTCGTTTTCCGAAGTTCTACGACGAAGTGGATAAGCTTCTGGGGGCGGCAACGCCATTTCCTTTGCCGGTGCCGGTTCCCACTCCGAAGCCGAAGCCGCCGAAGACGCCGCGGCTGGTGATGCGGAGTGTGGATGCGGTGTTTGCTCCTGGCGCGGAGAGTTTGGCGGTGAAGTATGATTGCCAGGACCTGGAGGGAGAGACGGCGACGCTATCCCTAGTGAGCAAAAAGACTCCGAATGTGGTTCTGTTTGAGCGGGATTTAACGGCGGCGGAGCTTGCCACCGGGAACGGGAAGTTGATCGCATGGGACGGGAAGGCTTCCGATGGGAAGTTTATCGGTCCGGCGGGGTCGCCGTATACGGTGCGGATCCAGTGGGCGAATGGGCGGTTACGAGACTCCAAAGATACGAAAGTTGAAGTGGAGAAGATCGAGTTGGCGATGGTCGCTCCGAACAACCGGATTGTGCTGAATGATCCGGACGGCAAGGTGCTTGTGACGACCAAGGTGTTTCTGACGAAGAAGGCCGGAGGCGGAGCGCTGACGCCGGTGGAACTTGAAGTGACTTACACATTCACTGCTGGCGGGTCGAATACGACCGCCGCGGCGTCTTTCGTTTATGCCGCGCCGAAAACGCTGGGGAAGACCGGAGATGCGACGGCATTGTATTGGGCCGCCCATCCAAACTCCGCGGCGACTTCTCCCGATGGTTTTAAGACGTCGGCGCTGGCCAAAACGGGCACAGCGGCAGCTCAAGGGTTGGCCGCGATCTTCTTCCTGCCTTCGGGCGTGGGGGGGAACACCTACAAGGTTAAGGCTGTAATTGGGGGTTTAAGTCAGGAATCTCCGCAGACGACAGTTTTCCGCAAGGTGCGTCTGGAGCCGTTCGAGATGGCTGGCCAGACCGATGTTTCGACGCAGGGTACGGTAGCGTTGATCCAGCCCTTCTATACGGCGGACAGTTTTGTGGAGTACGAGTTGGGCGCGGTAACGCCCGTGGCGGCGGCGTTTACCGTGAAGTACATCGGGCTGTGGGACCATGCGACGCAGGCGCAAGTGAACTGGGCGACCCATCAGGTGAAGACGGCGGCGGAGACGCCCACGGCGGCCGAGACTGCGGCGGCGAATGGGCCGGCGGGACCGGCGCGGGTTGCCGGCTTGGCGGCGGTTCAGGCGAAGGCCAACGCTTGGCGCGACCGGATCATCGGGGTTTACGATGCCGGAATTGCCAGTTGGGCGCCGGACGCCGCCGTGCCGGTCAATTCGCTGGTGTCGATAGAATTGGAGCATCCGAAGTACTCGGCGGACTCGGGCGCGGATGCGACTACGGCCGAATGGACGGCGTTTCCGGGGCTGCGGATCAATGTGGAGGGCCGTAACATCCATCCTGACGCGCGCTGGATTCGTGGTCAGGGAGTCTCGGTCGGAAATCGGGCGTACGTAACGGCGGGGATGTCGGCGGCGCGTACGCAAGTGGTGGTAACGCACGAGGCGGGCCACGAGACGAAGAACCAATTCAAGAAAGACGTCTTTGGGCCCGGGGATCATACGGCTGGCGCGGGCTTGATGGATCCGACGGGCAGCGTGAACGCCTTCACGCCGGGCGAGAAGAAAATCCTGCGAGGGATCTTGTGAGGTCCGCCTGGGCCGTGGTGCTACCGATAATTCTGGGAGGTTGTGTGATGAGTGACCGAGTGCAAGGGGCCGCGGCCGCCAAGAAGACCATTGAATTGGCGGCACCAACACGGGTGTTTTCATTGGGGGGAGCCATACCGATCGGGGTCCGCTACACCAACGGATCTGGAAAGCGGATGGAGTTTTCCGATCCGAAACGGACTTGGGAGGTGCAGATCAAGATTGGGGCGATGCAGGTCGCCTTCGGCAAGATCATGCGGTACGCGGGCGAGGGAAAAGTTCGCTGGTCGATCGAGGACGCCGAGACGATTGTTCTGGAAGCGGGTGGTAAGCACGCCTTTGAGTACGACGCGGGGAAGCGTTGGCCAGAGCATTTCGTGCCGGGGTTAAATCGGCTTCAGGTGACGGATTTGACGGACGACAACGAGACGGTTCTTTCAAACCCGATTGAGATCCGGGTGGAGTATTCGGCTGCCACGTTTCCGGCGTTGTTGGGGATTTTAGGCGATGAGGCCGGGACGGTGGACGGGAAGGCGTTTGCGGACAAGTGGGTGAAGCGGGTTTATCCGGGGTTTGCGACGGTAGCGGAAGCGCGAGTATGGTGGGAAAAGAATGGCGCGGGGCGGGAGGTGGCGGCAGCGTTAGCGAAGATCAACGGGGACGCGGCGAAGCCGTAAGACCATGGCCAAGAAGCACACGGTTGATTGGAACAAGGTGGATGAGTTTCTGGCGGGGCTGGAGACGACGGAAAAGCACGAGATTGAAGTACGGCGGGAGGCGATTCCGCTGGTGTTTGTGCCGGGAATCATGGGGACGCACTTGCGGCGGCCGGGGACGGACGGCAAGGGGGAGGACGCCGATGAACTGCCGAACTTGCGGTGGAGCACGGACACCGGGTGGATGCTTTCGAACCTGATTTTCGCGTGTTCGGACGGGGCGCGGCGGCGGAGTCTGCTGGTGGGGACGCCGGATCAATCGTTCGATCCGAACTATTTGGAGGTGGACGAAGATAGCCCGCCGGGAGATGGCTTTCGGGGAATCATGGAAGATTACCATAAGTTCCTGAAGGTTTTGCGGGAGCATGATTGGGGGCTGTTGAGCAAGTACTTTGTGCTGCCGGTTTACGCGGTGGGTTACAACTGGTCGGACGATGTGAAGAACGCGGGGACTTACTTAGCGAAGCGGATCGACGCGATTATTGAAGAGTCGCGGAAGGTGACCGGTTTATGCGAAAAGGTAATTCTGATTTCGCATTCGATGGGGGGCCTGGTGACGCGGACGGCGAGCGAGATTTCGGGGGCGCAGGGGAAGGTCGCGGGGATCATTCACGGCGTGCAGCCGGTGACCGGGGCACCGGGGGCGTATTGGAGGATGAAGGCGGGGTTTGAAGGGTTTAACTCTTTGGGGCTGGTGCAGCGGGCGTTGGGCAATGATGGTCCAAAGGTGACGGCGGTTTTGGGGAACATTCCCGGGGGCCTGCAACTGATGCCCAACAAGGTGTACCAGACGACGAATCAGGAAAGCGAATGGCTGACCGTAACCGTTGACGGAAATGCGGTGAAGAAGCTGCCGGAGAACGGGGACCCGTACGCGGAGATCTATCGAATCAAGGCGATTGTCCATCCCAAAAAGGGTGAGAACCCGAGTCAGAATATTTACTGGGGATTGGTGGATCCGGAGTTATTGAATCCGGAGAAATTGTCTCCCGAGGGTGGCGATGCGCATGATGCGATGAGCTCAGAGCTGGATAAGGCCTGGGACATGTACTTACAGAATCTGAAGTTGGCGGAGACGCTGCACGATGAACTGTGTCCGAAGGGCGGAGTTCCCAAACAGCATCCGCATACCTTGACGATGACGGGGATTGGGCACAAATCGGTATCGGTGATCGAGATGCGCGTGGAGAGTAACTGGGTCCGTAGCGAACCGTACCCGAACCAGGGCTTCCGCGGATTCTTCACTGATGCGGCGGGTAAGGATTGGCAGGCGGTGTTGCAGGATCCGGCCGAGATTGGAGATGGTACGGTGCCGTGGAGTTCGGGGGCGGCGCTGGAGACGGCGGAGCGGCCGAAGCCGGGGGATGTTCGGTTGGAGGCGGAACACCAACCGGCATATGAGGACAAGGCGGTGCAGGCGTGGGCGATTGAGGCGGTGACGGCGATGGTGAAGCAACGGTATCACGAGCAGCGGAAGGGTCAATGAAGTGGGCCGGCTGGTGTATTTTGGTGGCAGGGTTAGCAGGATGTGCGGGAGCTAAAAAAGTGGAACTGAAGAAAGAAGCGATTGGGCGATTTCGGGTGGGCGTGCCGGAGGCGGTGAAGGCGGCGAGCCGGAGCCAGAGGATCTACGGCGTGCGCGTCGAAGCGGCGCAGTTGGGGGCGTGGGCGTTGCGGATGGCGGAGTTGGGGGAGAAGGTGGTGTCGCGTCCGACGATGGCGAGCGGGGTGGAAGCCGTTTGGTACCGGCAGGCATCGGACTTGATTTTGGAGGCGAGGCAGGTGCGGGGGGAGACGGCGGTGACGATTGTCCGGGATGCGCCGGAGGGGAAGGAGGCGGTGGCGGAGCGGTTGTCCGGCGATGTGCTGGCGGCCTATGTGGAGGGCACGGCGGCGGGGTTTTGTATCGGACCGGGAGCGATTCGGATGGGGCCATCGCTGAGTGAGTCGGTGCGGATGGTGTGGAAGGGGATTGGGAATAGCGTGCGGGTGGAGTTTTCGACGCAGACGGTGACCTCGCCGGATACGAAGACGTTTATGGATGTTGACGAGGAGCGGGGCTTTGCGGGGTTGGCGGGCGGGAGCTTTGCTGTTCTCCGGGAGCGCAACCGGACGGTGGCAGGGATGGCTGGGCGAGAGATTTGGATTACGATTGGGTTGCCCGGGAAGGAGCCGCAGGTGCGATTTACGTGGCATTTCGCGGGGGTTGGTCGAGAGGGAACGAAGCCGAAAATTGACATTGTCGGCAAGTCAGGGACGACCGACCAAGCCGCGCTCGAGGCGGCATGGGAGGCCATGCTTCCTTCGATCGAGACCGTGCCGGTGAAGTAAAGGCGTCAGAACGCGGAGCAGGGCAGCGTGCCGCGGCGAATTGCCTGCCCGTCGGTCTCACTATCGTCGGCCCAAAAGACTGGCTTCGTGTTGCTGACGCAGAGCGAGGCCGGGGCAATTGCGAAGCCCTCGTTATTCAAATTCGGCATCCCGGTCGGGCGCTCGAATCTCCGGGCAACGGTGAACTTGCCGGTCGTGTCGATGCGCAGGACCACCGATCGACCCTCGCAACCGTTATCGCAGACCGCCCAGAGGTCGCTCAGGTCGCGGTCGAAGTGAAGATCCATGACGCCGCCCAATCCGGTGGAGATTATCGCGATGCGAGTGAAGTTGGTTCCCGCCTGGTCGAGGGAATACGCGTAGACCATCCCAGTGGCTTCGACGCCCACAAAAAAGAGTCCGGAGCCGTGATTGGGGTAGTCCGCCGGGTTGTAGGCGCGGGCTTTGCTTTCATCGAAGAAGCCCCTGGCGACCAGCAAGCTGTCGGGGATCCAAGTGATGGCTTCGAGGCCGACGTTGGCCCCGGTGGCGGGGATATCCGCGGTGAGGTTCCATTCATGGGTCGCCGTCAGCGACGCCCCAAGCGCGGCGGGATCGAAGCGAAGAATGCTGTTCCGGCTGATGCTATTCACGCTGTTGTCTCGCTCGGCCGCCACAAACAGCCCGCCGGTGGAATCGGTTCCGGCGAACGTCAGGCCCTCGGCGTCCACATCGCCGGTGCCATTGGGGTAGCGGAGTGTCTTGCCCGTCGCCCAGCCGTTGGTTGTATCGGCAGCCCAGTTCGTTCCGTTCGGGACCAAACGGAAGAGCGAGCCAGGTCCATTGCGGGCACCCCAAAGCACGTTGGTCGAACCGATGACTTCGTGAACTAACCCACTCAGATTGCCATTGAAGAGACCCACCGGACCAACCACCGCGACGGTGGCAGCGCCCGGCCAAGGGAGGAAGCTAACGTCGCCAGGGCACGCGTTCACGGTGCCTTTGCTCGTCGCTAAGGTGGTTACGAAAGGCCCGGCCCCGTTGGGACAGCGACCAAAGCTAGTTGCGGCGTGCGAGGTCCAAGTGTAGGAGTCGACCAAGCCGCCGGAGGGATCGAACAAGCGGGCGGAGTCGGCCGCGTCAAGAGCAAATCCCAGCGAGGACTCTTCTATAACCAAATAGCCACCCGCGGCAATGGTGGTTCCTGCTGGGATTGTGTACGCACGGGTATCTTCGCTGTCGCGGAACGTGAATCCAGAGAGGTCGACGGCCGCGGTGCCGCTGTTGAAGAACTCGACCCAGTCGCCGGAGCTTCCGCTGTCGGACTCGATTTCGTTAATTTTAACGGCGATGGAGCAATCGTTGCTCGCGCCTTTGGTGGACGAAGTCGTCGTCGTGAGCGCGCCGGAGCCGTTGGGGCATCGGCCGTAGGTGGTCGCGGCGTGAGGCGTCCACGAGTAAGATGCGGCGAGGCTGCCATCGGGCCGGAAGAGACGGGCGGAGTCCGGCGTGCCTAAGCCGAAGTTAAAGGCGGCTTCTTCGAGGAGAAGGTAGCCGCCGGGCGGGATGGCGGCGGTGGGAATGACGTAGTTACGACTATCATCGTTGTCTTTAAACACGAAACCGGTAAGGTTGACCGGAGTGGCGCCGGGGTTGAAAAGCTCCACCCAATCACCGGGGGTGCCGCCATTGGACTCGACTTCATTGATGCGAAGGGCGGGGCCGGCGGGGCAGCCTTCCGTCACCGCAGTGGCGATGGTGACCACGTTGCTGAGCACGCCGCCGGAGCGCACTTGGAGATCGACATTACAACTCAACGCGGTGCTGTTGGGAAGGGTGAAAACGATCTGATCAAGGCCGGGATAGCCTTGCGAACGGCCAGCGTACGCCGGCGTAACTTCGATCCCGTCGATGATGACGCGGATTTGCGCAGCAGCGGTTTGATCGCCGGAGGTGCCGCCGGAATCGGAGGCTAGATCGGGACCG
>CANNLB010000032.1 GCA_947505565.1 Acidobacteriota bacterium
TCCCTCCGGATCCCACGTCTTCGTGCCCGAATAATTGTGCACCCCCAGCACCGCCCAGTCCACCACCCGGGCGAAATTGCCTTCTTTGTCAAAGGTCCCATTCCCGCCGACCAGCATCAACACCCAATAGCCGGCCAACAACGCCGCCGTCCAGATCACCTGCCCCCGCACGCCGTTCCGCAGATAGATCACCACCGTCACCACATAGCAAATCGCGATCCGCTGCAAAACGCCCAAAATCCGCGCGGTCGAAAACTCGAAGTACGGATACAGGTAGACAAGCAAACCCAACCCGAACAGCACCGCCCCCCGCCGCAGCGTTCGGGCCATCGTCGGCGGCCGGCCTAGCGTAATCGCCACCCCAACAATCCATACGAACGAAGGAAACACCACGTCCGTCAGCGTCCAACCATGCCATTCCGCGTGGCGCAACGGAGGGTAAACATGCTCTCCTGTGCCCGCCGTATTGACGAGCACCATGAATGCGATGATCATGCCGCGAAAGACGTCGAGAGCAATTAGTCGATGTTGCAAGATCCCATTGTAGAATCCGGAGTGTAGAATCGGAAGCATCGCCGAATCTCTACGCGCTAAAGAGTAAGTTCCAAAAGTTGTCCCGGCCGCTCGCCGCTGCCCTGACTTCCTGCGCCGTCGGTGCAATCGTCCTTTCGACCGGCTGGTAACTCTTTCTGCCCGGCGTCCTCTTTCTCCGTACGGTACTGAACGCCATCGACGGTCTACTCGCTCGAGAATTTAGCCAACCCACCCGCCTCGGCACCTATCTCAACGAACTCAGCGACCTCCTCGCCGACGCCGTCCATGCCGCCCCGTTCGTGTTTCGGCATCCCAGGGCCATGGGCACCACCATCGTTCTCGCCGGCGGATCAGCGATGGTCGGCGTCCTCAGAAAGAGCGATCCGGCCCTGCTCTACGGAGCCTTCGCCCTCTGGGTCGGACTCGGCGGCACCATTCCTACCTGGGACCCATGGATAATAGTGGCTCTGCTCTGCATCACGATTTTTAATCGCGTCCGTCAAGGACTCGCCACATGAACCCAAGAATCTCCCAAGAACTATGGTTCGAAACGTCCGACGGCTTTCGCCTTTTCTACCGTTGCTGGCCCGGCTCGAAGCCCCAAGGCCTCCTCCTGCTCCATCGCGACCACGAACACTCCGGTCGTCTTCAGCACATCGTGGATGAAGTCAAGCTCCCCGACCACGCCATGTTCGCCTGGGACGCCCGCGGCCACGGCCTCTCCCCCGGCCCACGCGGCGATAGCCCCAGCCTCGCCCGTTCCATCCGCGACCTCGACGATTTCGCCCGCCACGTCTCCGCAACCCACGGGATCGCCCTCGAAAATCTCGCCGTCCTCGCCCAAAGCGTCGGCAGCGTCATCGCCACCGGCTGGGTCCACGATTACGCCCCCAAAATCCGCGGTATGGTCCTTGCCGCGCCCGCCTTCAGCGTCAATCTCTACGTCCCCTTCGCCCGCCTCGGCCTCGGTCTGATGTACTCGGTCTTCGGCAATTTCTTCGTCCAGTCCTACGTCAAAGCCAAGTTCCTCACCCACGACGCCGCCCGCATCGCCTCCTACGAAAACGACCCGCTCATCACCCGCACCATCTCCGTCCGCGTCCTCCTCGGCCTCTACGAAACCGCCGACCGCATCATCTCCGACGCCAGTGCCATCCAGGTCCCCACGCTGGTCCTCGTCTCCGGCAAAGACTGGGTCGTCCGCGCCCGCCCCCAATACAAATTCTTTTCGAACCTCGGCTCCAAAACCAAAGAGCTTCATACCTTCTCCGACCTTCACCACGACACGCTCGGCGAAAAAGATCGTGCCCAACCTCTCGCTAAAGTCCGCAGCTTTATCAACCGCGTTTTCGCCGCCCCACCCGAACAGCCCTCTCTTCTCAGCGCCGACAAGCGCGGCTTCACCCGTGCCGAATTCGACGCCCACTCAGAAAAGAAGCCCCTCCGCTTCCTCGGCACCAAGCTCAGCATGAGAACCGGCGGCCGCCTCTCCGCCGGCATCCGACTTGGCCTCCGCTCGGGCTTCGACTCCGGCGCCTATCTCGATTACGTCTATCGCAACAAGCCCTCCGGCTTCACTCCCATCGGCACCATCGTCGACTACGGTTACCTCAACGCTATCGGGTGGCGCGGCATCCGCATCCGCAAAACGCACATCGAAACTCTGCTCGCCCGCATCGGCGCCGAACGACCGCTGAACCTGCTTGACATCGCCGCCGGCCACGGCCGCTATGTCCTCGACGCTCTGCCGTCAAACGCTACCGCCCTCCTCCGCGACTTCGATCCCGCCAACGTCGCCGCCGGCCGCGAACTCATTGCCTCCCGCGGCCTCTCCAGTCGCGTCCGCTTTGAACAAGCCGACGCCTTCGACTCCGCCGCCTACCAAGGCCTCCTTCACAACGCCGCAATCGTCTCCGGCCTCTTCGAACTCTTCCCCGAAAACGAGCCCGTCCGCCGCGCTCTCGCCGGCGTCGCCTCGGCCGTCGAACCCGGAGGCTATCTCCTCTACACCGGCCAACCCTGGCACCCCCAACTGGAAATGATCGCCCGCACCCTACCCAGCCATCGCGGCGGCGTCCCCTGGGTCATGCGCCGACGTACTCAGGCCGAACTCGATCAACTCGTCGAATCTGCCGGCTTTACCAAAATCGACCAGCTCATCGACGATTTCGGCATCTTCACCGTCTCCCTCGCCCAAAGGAACTCGACGTGATTCGGGCGTTCTGGTGGCTCGCCTTTCTCGGGCCATTCTTCTTCTTAAGCTACGGATTCACCAATTGGGTCACCAGCCTCCGTGAACCCGTCGCCAGCTTTGCCTTCCCTTGGGAACATCACATCCCCTTCCTCGCCTGGACCATCATTCCCTACTGGACTTCTTCGTTGCTATACGCCATCTCCTTCTTTCTCCCGGCCACAAAAGAAGAACTCGACCAACACGGCCTCCGCCTCCTCACCGCCCTGTTAGTCTCCCTCGCCGCCTTCCTCCTCTTCCCTCTCAAACTCACCTTCACCGCCCCCGTCGTAACCGGCAACCTCGGCTGGCTCTTCGCCCAACTCCATGGCTTAGACCTGCCCTATAACCTCGCCCCGTCGCTCCAAATCAGCCTCGCGGTCATCCTCGCCGCCCGCTACCGCTCGCCTTGGGTCACCGCCTGGCTCACCCTCGCCGCCCTCTCCACGCTCACCACCTACCAACACCATTTGATCGACCTCCCCGCCGGCCTCTGGGTCGGCCTCTTCTGCCTCTGGCTCATCCCGGCCCGGCCCTCCCCCGTCCGCACCCCCAGCGACAAACTCGCCCTGCTCTATCTTGCCGGGGCCGCCATCTTCGCCTTCGCCGGCTGGTGGGCGTGGTGGGCCGCCGGTGCCTGGCTCCTGGTCGCCGCCATCTACGCCGTCGGCGATCCCATGCTCTTCCGCAAAGGCAGCAGAATCGCCTTCTGGCTGCTCTTCCCCCATCGCTGGTTCGCCAAAATGAACTCCTGGGCCTTCACCCGTCGCGAAGTCATGGCACAGGAAATCGCCGACGGTGTCTGGCTCGGCCGCTGCCCCCGTCGCGGCCAATGGGACGGTGCCCTCGTCGATGTCACCGCCGAACTCCCCGTCACCCCCCGGAGGTCCGAATACCGCAACGTCCCCATGCTCGATCTCGTCGTCCCCTCGCTAGAACAACTCCGCCGCGCCGTCAACGCGATCGAAGCCATGCCCCGCCCCACCCTCGTCTTCTGCGCCCTCGGCCGCTCCCGCAGCGCCGTCTCCGTCGCCGCCTGGCTCATCGCCACCGGTCGCGCCGCCTCCGTCGACGCCGCCCTCGAACACATCCGCGCCCGGCGGCCCCAAGTCTACCTCCACTCCGGCCACCGCCAACGCCTCGAAGAATGGGCAGACCTCCAATGAACTTCGACGACGACGTGCTCCGCTCCGGAGCCGTCATCGCACAGGCCGACCATATCCTCGCATTGGTCGCTGGCTTCGGCGGGTTCTCGACCGGTCGCTGGGTTCTCACCGCCAGTCTCCTCGCCTGGCTTTGTCATTGATATATAGCACTCCGCGTCGGCATCGACGCCGCGCTCTTCGACCTCCGCCACTAGAAAATCGAAGTCGCCGCCTTCGCCCTCCAAGCGATCCTGATTGGCGTTAGCTTGGCTCAGGTAACCAACGGACATGATTACTGACGCCATCGGCCTCGGGGCACGCATTCTTACTCTCACCCGCGTCCGCCGCGCGTGCCCCCCCCGGCCCACCTATCCCGTCGCCGCCACGGAATACTGGTGCGTCAACGCCTTCCGCCGCTTCCTCGCCCTGCACGTCTTTGACGGCGGCATCCCGCCCGCTTTCGTCCTCATCGTCCAAGCCAGCGACGTCTTCGGTTCCTCCGCCGCAGAGCCTTCGGTCGCCACCGCATCGCCCCCACCATCTCCCCTAACAAGACCGTCGCAGGCCTTCTCGGCGGGCTTGCCCTCTCCTCCGCCCTCGGCGCCCTCCTCGCCTTTGCCATCGTCCTGCCCGAAACCGCCGGCGCCCTCATCCTTTCCGCCATGAAACGACAACGCGGTCTCAAAGACTGGGGCCACATGATTCAGGGGCACGGAGGGGTTCTCGACCGAGCCGATTCGGTGCTCCTCTCCGCGCCTCTGCTTTACTACCTACTGCGCATGCTCTAAGCCTGGTTGACTTTTTCCCACGTCATCGGCTGCCCCGAAGTACAAGCCATCAAACCCATTACCGCCGTCAGCGTGCTCTCTCCACCGGTCAGCGCCATGTTCTCTACCACGCCCGCCCGCACTCCGGCCACAAACTGGTTCACCCCATCCGCCGTAATGTCGTACTTGGTCTCGACTTCCTCCACCGGCTTACCCGGCCGATAAATCCTATAACCCTTCCGTCCCACATTCACGACGCCCTTCTCACAAACAAAAGTCTCCGAGATGTCCGTCCACCCCGGGTTCCCGAACTGGTTCGCCGTAAAGCTGAAAATCGTCCCGTTCTCGTATTGGTACGACAACGACAAGCTGTCGTAGATATCCCCAATCTGCGTCCGCTCCATCCGACTGCCGAAGCCGGAAACCCGCACCGGATGCGTCCCCATAAACCAGTTCACGACATCGATGTTGTGGCAGTCCTGCTCAATCAACATATCGCCGGAGAGTTCGCGGTAGAAAAACCAATTCCGAATCCGCTCTTCCTTCGGATCATGGCCCTTCTTGATCGGCGGACCACCGCCCATCCACGCCGCCCGCACTTGGCTGATTCGGCCTAACTCACCGGACTTCACGACGGCGTAGGCCTTCCGGTACTCGGTGCCATAGCGTTGCTGATAATCCATCGAGATCCGCTTAGTCGGGTCAGCACTCCGGGCCGCCCGCAAAAACCGCAACACCCCCGGCGCATCCACGCCGGCCGGCTTTTCGCAGAAAATATGCTTCTTCGCCTTCACCGCCCGCTCGAAATGCTCCGGATGCAAAAAAGCCGGCGTCGCAATCAACACCGCGTCAATGCTCTTATCGGCCAGCATTTCGTCGTAGGAGTTGAACCGCTTCGCTCCCGTGTACTTCTGCGCCGCCGCCTGAAACCGGTCTTCGTAAATGTCGTTGTAGCCAGCTACCCGCGCATTCTCGTTCTTGGCGAAAACGCCGCTCACGTACATGCCGCGGTTCCCGCAGCCAATCAAGCCTAAAGTCATCGCCGAGTTGGCCTGCGAACCGCGCACGGCTTGCGGACTGACAATAGTGAAAGCGGCCGCGGCTTTCACAAAATCACGCCTGGATTCAGAATTCATAACGAGATTATGTCACGCTGCCAAATTGTTTTTCCGCGCTGCAACGCTCAGGCCCACCCAGGGATCTAACTGGTCAGACTTTCTACGTCGAACTGCGGTAGGCGATAACCGCACGCTTAGATGGCCGGGCCTGCGGCTCTCTGAGCCCGGCGCAGGCCGGAGTGGTTGGGCGAGCCTCCTACTCAGGAATCGTCATCTCCGATCGATTCGCGCAGGGTGCAACGTTGCCCCAAACACGCCCACCCCAGTTCTTCAGTAGCCACCTTTCAGGAACTCTCTTTTGATACGACGCTTGATCACATTTTCTCTTCTTGTCACCTGCTCTCTCGCGTTCGCTGACTCGGTCACAATGAAAAACGGCGACCGCCTCACCGGTGCCGTCGTCAAAGTCGAAGCCGACGCGCTGACCCTCAACTCCGACCTCGCCGGTGTAGTGAAGATTCCCTTCGCTTCCATCGCCAGCGTTGATTCCGGTCAACCCCTCAGCTTCATCCTGAAAGACGGCCAGACCATCGTCGGCTCGCTGAAGGCCGACGCCGAACTGTACACCGTCACCACCAAGGACGCCGGTAAGGTCGAAACCACCAAAGAAAAAATCGCCGCCATCCGGTCCGAGGACGAACAAACCCGCTACCTCGCCCGCCTCGATCGCTACACCAATCCCCGCCTAACCGACCTCTGGACCGGCTTCTTCGACGCCGGCTACTCCGCCACCCGCGGCAACGCCGAAACCAACACCTTCAACTTCGGCACCAACGCCACGCGCGCCACCAGGCGCGACAAAATCTCGCTCTACTTCCTCAGCATCAATACCAATGCCCGCATTAGAAACGTGATGTCGACTACCGCCAACGCCGTCCGTGGCGGCGGCCGCTACAGCATAAACCTTAGCAAGAAGGCCTTCGCCTTCGGCCTCACCGATCTCGAATTCGACCAGTTCCAACAACTCGACCTTCGCTTCGTCCTCGGCGGCGGCGGCGGCTATCACGTCATCCAAAACAAACGCATAGCCTTCGACCTCTTCACCGGTGCCAACCTCAACAAGGAATTCTTCTCGACAGGCCTCCGCCGGACATCTACCGAACTCATCCTCGGCAATGAACTCAGCCATAAGATCAGTTCCAACATGTTGCTCACTGAACGGATGGTCTTCTATCCCAACGTCTCCAACTCCGGCAACTACCGCGTCAACTTCGACGCCGGCCTCGTCACCAACATCAACAAATGGCTCGGCTGGAACGTCGGCTTCAGCAACCGCTACTTGAGCAACCCGGTCCTTGGCAACAAAACCAACGACGTGTTGTTCACGACAGGCCTCCGCCTCACCTTCGCCAAACCCGCCGACGAATAGCCCTAACTCATGTGACTGCCGGTTAGGATCTGCCTAACCGGCTCGTCCTCTCCCAACCGTTCATAGCGCCTCATCAACAGCCCCCGCGGCTCCACCGGCAACGGAATGCCCCGCCAGTCAAACCAAGTGCTCTGCACGAGGTTAGCCCGCACCGAAACCCACCGCCCCCGCCGCACTTCAAAACACCGAGCCGCACTGCTTACGAGCGTCACCCCCGGCAACCGCATCGTCAGCCGCTCCCAAGTTTCATCCCGCTGCCACTCCACCCCTCCCGCCCACCGCTCAATCGAACTCCCCGCCACTGTCAATTCCAACTCCCGAATCGGCAGTTTCGACCCATAAAACCGGGCCGCCGCATCCCCTGTCACCTGAAACACGACCTCGCGCTCGTTCAGCCAATCCATCGCCCGCGTCAGGGCAAGCGCCACTCGCCGGGGAATTACCGCGACATATCCCATCACCAGCAGGATATCGCTGATAATCAGAGGTTGGTATCCATCCAACACGTTTCTAAGATTTACCCCCTCTTCGCCACCCCGGCCGATCGGCTGCTCGCCGCCATCCCTTTCCTCGGCGAAACGCGCCCCAAAGACTTCTGGGCCCTCCGCGACGTCACCATCACCGTCGAACCCGGTGAAGTCTTCGCCCTCGTCGGCCCCAACGGCTCCGGTAAAAGCACGCTCCTCCAGATCGTCTCCGGCATCATGCAACCCTCCCGCGGTCGCGTCGTCACCTCCGGCCGCGTGGCCGCCCTTCTTGAACTCGGCGCCGGCTTCAACCCCGAATTCACCGGCCGCGAAAACGTCATCCTCAACGGCGAAATCATGGGCCTCTCCCGCGCTGAAATCGAAGCCGCCTTCCCCGCCATCGCCGCCTTCGCCGAAATCGGCGACTTCATAGACCGCCCCGTCAAAGAGTATTCCAGCGGTATGTACGTCCGCCTCGCCTTCGCCACCGCCATCCACGTCGACCCCGAAATCCTCATCGTCGACGAAGCCCTCGCCGTCGGCGACGCCATCTTCGCCAACCGTTGCATCCACAAACTCGAAGAACTCAAAGAACGCGGCATCACCATTCTCTTCGTCTCCCACGATCTCGGCATGGTCAAGCGCCTCGCCTCCCGCGCTGCCCTCATGCTCGACGGCGAAGTCGTCGCCCTCGGCACCCCCAACGACGTCGTCAACCGCTACGTCGGCCTCGTCCACGAACTCCAACTCCGCGATGCCGCTACACCCCTCGGCAGCTATCGCCACGGCGACGAGTTCAGCAAAATCTCCTCGGTCGAACTTTTCAACCACCTCGGCGAAAAAACTACCGCCCTCCACTCCGGCCAACCCGCCACCATCCGCATCACCGCCACCTTCGGCCACGATTGCCAGGACCCCATCTTCGGCATGCTCATCCGCAACCGCATGGGCCTGGACGTCTACGGCACCAACACCCGCGTCGAACAACGCCCCCTTGGCCTCGTCAAAGCCGGCGAAACCATCGAACTCGATTTCACCTTCGATTGCTTGCTGAGCCGGCAAGAATATACACTGACGGTTGCGACGCAGCACTGGGATGGGGCCAGCCAGGACTGGATCGACGATGCCTTAACCTTCGCCGTCATCGACCCCAAAGATACGGCCGGCATGGTCCAATTGCGAACGGAGATTGAATGGCGACGCCTAACCTAGATACGAGTTTCTTCGGCCACCCCCGTGGCCTCGCGACCCTTTTTTTTACAGAAATGTGGGAGCGCTTTAGCTACTACGGTATGCGAGCCCTGCTCCTGCTCTACATGGTCTCCCCCACTGGTCTCGCCTTCGACAAAGGCAAAGGCGCCGCCGTCTATGGCATGGTCGTCTCCCTCGTTTACCTCATGAGCATCCCCGGCGGATGGCTCGCTGACCGTTTCCTCGGCCAACGCAAGGCCGTCCTCTACGGCGGCATCGCCATCGCTATCGGCAACTTCTGCCTCGCCGCGCCGTCGGTCGAAATGTTCTATCTCGGCCTCGGCATCATTAGCCTCGGCACCGGGCTCCTCAAGCCGAACGTCTCCACCCTCGTCGGCGGCCTCTATGCCACCGGCGACCCCCGCCGCGACGCCGGCTTCTCCATCTACTACATGGGCATCAATATCGGCGCCGGCATCTCCCCGCTCATCGTCGGCTACATCGGCCAGTTCGTCGAGTGGCGCCTCGCCTTCGTCGCTGTCGGCATCGGCATGTCCCTGGGCGTCATCCAGTATCTGGCCGACTCTAAGCACCTCGGCGACGCCGGCCTTCACCCCGCCCCCTGGACATCTCCCGCCGAAGCCGCCTCCCATAAACGCTACCTCTGGGTCGGCCTCGCCGTCCTCATCCTCCTGCCCATCCTGCTCTATTCCGGCGTCCTCTCCATCACCCAACTCGCCGACGCCCTCGGCGTCCTCCTCATCGTCATCACCGGTGCCGTCTTCGCCGCCGTCTACTTCGGCCCCTGGTCCTCGGTCGAACGCAAACGCATCCTCGTCATCTTCGCCTTCTTTTTCGTCGCCGCCCTCTTCTGGTCTTCGTTCGAACAAGCCGGTTCCACC
>CANNLB010000033.1 GCA_947505565.1 Acidobacteriota bacterium
GCGGGCGCGGAAGGAGGCGGCGGCGGATCCGGTGGGGCGACTGTTTGAGTTGGCGCTGCTGCGGAAGCCGACAGTGGCGGAGCGGAGGCGCGTCGAGTTGCTGCACGCGCAGACGGCGGCGGAGCTAGCTAAGCAGCCGGAGAATGCGAACAAGTTGGTTCGTTATGGGGAGTATCTGTATGGCGAGGACCGGCAGGAGACGTTGATTCCGGATGCGCGGTCGACACCGCGGGAGTGGCGATTCAAGACGGCCGAGCCGGGCGAGGGATGGATGAAGCCGGGGTTTGACGACCGGAGTTGGGGGGCGGGTCCGGGATATTTTGGGTTTTTTCAAAAGCCGAGCGAGACGACGCCGGTGAAGACGGTTTGGGATACCGAGGTGCTGTGGCTGCGGTATGAATTTGAGCTGCCGACGCGGGTGCCGACGGACTTCAAGATGCCGGTGCGGACGAATTCTCAGTTCGATGTTTGGGTGAATGGGGTGTTGGCGGTGAACAACATTTTTGAGCGGAGTGGGCATTACGAATACCCGATTAATGATGACGGGCAGAAGGCGTTTCGGCCGGGGAAGAACGTGGTGGCGATTCGGGTGGCGCGGAACGGAATCAAGAGCAACGGGCAGGTTTTTGATCCGGGACTGGTGGCATCGAAGCCGGTAGCGTTGGGCAAACCGCAGGTGGGGGACGCGGCAAAGGCGGCCTGGGTGGTCGTGGCGAATACGATTTTGAATCTGGATGAGACGGTGACACGGCGATGAACGATCAACTGCGAGCAGCATTGGCGGGGACGCGCCGACACTTTTTGACGGGTTGCGGGATGGGGCTGGCGAACGCCTTCCTGGCCGAGGCGCAGGGGGGTAAGAAGCCGGGCCACACGGCGAAGGCGAAGGCGGTCATTTTCCTGCACATGGCAGGGGCGCCGAGTCAGCTGGAGTTATTCGACTATAAGCCGGAGTTAGTGAAGTACGACGGGAAGCCGTGTCCGGATGAGTTACTGAAAGGCAAACGGTTTGCGTTTATCAAGGGCGTGCCGCGTATGCTGGGGACTCCTTACAAGTTCAAACAATATGGGCAGGCGGGGACGTGGATGAGCGAGCTTTTGCCACAATTCTCGACGATGGCGGATGAAGTGACGGTGATTCGCTCGATGAGTACGGACCAGTTCAACCATGCGCCGGCGCAGTTGTTTTTGCATACGGGCAATCCGCGGTTTGGTTTTGCGTCGATGGGGGCTTGGGCAACTTATGGGCTGGGGACCGCAAACGAGGATTTGCCGGGGTTTGTGGTTTTGACGAGCGGCGGGAATAACCCGGACGGGGGAAAAAGCTTGTGGGGGAGTGCGTTTTTGCCGAGTGTTCACCAAGGGGTGCATTGCCGCTCGCACGGGGACCCGGTGCTGTATTTATCGGACCCGCAAGGAATGACGCGCGGGGTGCGGCGGAAGACGATTGACGCGATGAAGGATCTGAACGCGATGCACGGTAAGCAGGCGGGGGATCCGGAGACCGAAGCGCGGATGGGGCAGTATGAACTGGCCTATCGGATGCAGATTTCGGTGCCGAAGGTGATGGACATTTCAAAGGAACCGGCAGTGGTGCATGAGGCGTACGGGACCGAACCGGGGAAGACGAGTTTAGCCAATAACTGCTTGCTGGCTCGGCGGTTGGTAGAGAACGGAGTGCGGTTTGTGCAGATTTTTGACTGGGGCTGGGACCACCACGGGACGAGTAAACGGGACGATATTCAGTATGCTTTGCGGCCGCACATTCGGTCGGCGGACCAGGCGGTGACGGCGTTGCTGAAGGACTTGAAACAGCGGGGGTTGCTGGATGAGACGCTGGTGGTTTGGGGAGGCGAGTTTGGGCGGACGCCGATGCGGGAGAACCGGGGCGGGACGGAGGGGGCTTTTGTGGGGCGGGATCATCATCCGTATGCGTATACGATGTGGATGGCGGGGGGCGGGATCAAGAAAGGCCTGAATTTTGGGGAGACGGATGATATTGGGTACTATGTTACAAAAGACAAGATGACCCCCCGGGACTTACAGGCGACGGTGTTGCACCAATTAGGGTTGGATCCGCATAAGTTGCATTATCCGTATTTGGGATTGAACCAGCGTTTGATTGGGCCGACCGAGGAGGCGCGGGTGATGAAAGAGTTGCTGGCGTAGTTGCCTTATTCGTCCCGTCGCCAGGCGCGGCGGGCGCGGACTTCGTCGATGAGGAATCGCACGCACTGGTTGTCGGACGGGCTCAGCCAGAGGAGACGGCCCAAGACCGCGGCACTCTCGTCGAACCGCTCGAGCCGCTAAAGGTACAGGCCGTATCCGCTGAGACACCGCAGGAACGGGCGGTTGTCGATTAGCCCCCAGGGGATAACGCCGTGAAAATCGGCCGGTAGAGAGAGTTCGCCGATGCGGACAGCAACATCATAGTTACGAATGGTGTCCTGGGGGCCGGTATCGAAAGCGAGGTTGCCGAGGTGGGCGTGACCATCTAGGTACCGAAGGTCAGCGCGGCAGAGTTTCATCAGAAGTTCGCGGGCGGCAACGAAGTCACCAGCTTGCTTGTGGCCGTTGGAGTCGATGATGGAGTCGCTGGCATCTTGGGGGTCTGAGCCGGGAATTACTTGCTCCATCTCGAAGCGCGGGCGGCGGCCTTGCTTGATGATTCTCGTGGTTTAGGCGGGGGGACGATCGCCGGGCACGCCCCAGTATTATTCGGCAGGGTCCCAGAGGCCTCGGCGTGCTCCAGAATTGATCCACTTACGCTCTGCTAAACTTACCCACCCCAGCCACCGTGCCGCAGCCGCCAAGGCGCTGCAGGGAAAGGCGTTATCGTCCCCGCCTTCGGGCGGGCGCTGGGTCATTTTTGGCGAACAAAGTAGGGTCACCTTTCGAGAGTGCCGAAGCAGAGGCTGCAGGGCTGGAGGCGGAGGGGGGTGAGTTCCCGCCCTGCTGTCTAATTAGGGAACGAAAAGTGTCTCCGTTAGGTTGGCACGGACGGGAACCTTCCGCTGGGGAATCCCCATTCCATAGTGCAATGCGCCGCCGCCATCACCGTCGGACCAACCCGATGGGCGGTCGCTCCGAACTGATCGGCAGCCAACCCCGGCGCGGTGCCCCGCACTTTTCTACCACAGCCGAGACAGCGGCCAACAGCGACTTAATAGGCCATACTCCGTGGCGTAGGCAGCTTGGACAACTCAACCCTCGTCGCCTGCTCCACGCCGGTTTGTTCGAGGGAACCTCCACAGTCGGGTCAGCAGGAGGGAGCCTTTGCCTCCACCGTTAGATCGGGTTTCTCGGGCGGTACTTGCCGCCGATTGAAAGGACCTTCTCCCTCCTTGCGGCCAGGCTGCTTGGGATTCGGGACGGGCTTTTCTTCCGCTTCAACTGTTCGAACAGCTTGGCCAACACCTCGATTTGCAGTTGTTGTTCGTGCACAATCACGATCAACTCTTCCCTGCTCAATTCGTCGATGGTGGGACTGTTCGCCATGAAACGCTCGCGTCTGCCACCGGAAGACGACCACACTTCGTAAAACATTTCCACACCATTTTGTTGGGGACGCCCCCGGCGAAATCCGTCGAGCGAACCCAGAGAGGTCGCTAATCAATTACGAGTCTTCCTACTGGCTTTCGAAGGCGATTGATACAGGGGCGACGTTTGTGAATATCGCGGCCGGAGACGACTCCAACCAGGGTCACGCGCAAACAGCGACCAACGTGACGGCGGACCTGCGCGTCTTGGGCAGTTTACACCAATCGCATGCGCTGTTGACGCGGTTAACCTACGCGGTGCCGTTTCGCCATTGGTTGTCTCGGCAATGGCGGGTTTCCCCCATATTTGTAGCGAAATCGGGGATTCCGTTCCGGCTCGTGACCGGCTCGGATGGCCCCGGATTTGGAAACGTCGATGGGGTGACCGGCGACCGTCCGAACCTGTTGGACCCGTCGATTCTGGGCCGGACGATTGCCCACCCGGACGTCGCGGCGGCACTACTGCCGCGGTCGGCGTTTGCCTTTTTGTGCCCGACGCACCGAAGGGGCAACCTGGGTTCGAACGCGTTTTTCCGGGCTGGGTATATCGGAACCTGAACGCGAGCGTGGAGCGGCGGTTTGTTCTGCCCCACGAGCGGGGCCTTTCGTTCCAGGCGGAGTCCATTAACGCGCTGAACACGCCCCTGTTCGCCGAACCGGTGGGGGACCTGTCGAGTCCCGCGTTTGGCAAGATTACGAACACACTCAACGATGGCCGGACTTTTCGATTCTCACTGAATCTGGAGTTTTAGTAGAGCCAGACGGACACGGGGTTGGTTCGTTTGTCACCTGAACTGAGGACGAGTTCGGTTTGGCCTTTGTGGGCCAATTTGCGCGGGACCGGCCCGAGGCTCGCAACGTCGACGCCGATCAACCCGTCTGCGGGGGCGACTCCGTTGACGGGGATGGGATCTCCGGCCAGAGTGGCGGAGATAGAGCCCCCGCGGAGGCCGCTGCCGTAGACAAGCAGGTAGAGGCTCTGGTGTAGTCCATTCCATTCGACGGGCTGCCAGGCCGGGCGGACGCTAGCACCGACCACCGCCAGGACGAGTCCCCCGCCCTTGCCATCGCCGTTTGCGCTGAAGACCCCGGGGGCGACGCGGTCGACTCTGACGTCGATGCTTTCCGTCGCTCCCGTAACGCGAGCGGGGCCAATGGCCAAGGCCGAAGGCAAGGCGAAAAAGCCCTTACCAAGGAGCGGGAAGAGGGTGCCGGTTGAATCGGTTATCGACCACGATCCATCGTGACCGGAGATACCGATGAGGGAGGCCGGTGCAATCGCTCCGGGCAGTCGAGAGGCGGCGTGTAGGATACTGGGCGCAGGGCGATACAACGACGTCGCAGCCAAGCCTGGGGTGCTGGTGGCCAACCGAGTTACCCGGTAACCAAAGCCCCCGGACTCACCGGTTGAAAGGCCCATGTCCCAGACGATTTCGCCTTCGGGCGTCACTTCGACGGCTCGGGCGGCATTCGGTAAGCCGATCAGGGTGTTGCCGTTTGGCAGGCGCTGTACGCTTCCGGCGGCTAAAGAATAAAACGTGGTGCCGAGTTGCTGGCCGAAGGTCCAAGCGGGTACTTCGGGGCCGAAGGCTTTCCCGGCGGAGCGGGCGTAGTCGGGCGGAACCTCGAGTTCATCGGCGGAGGAGTAGCCGCGGCCGACGCCGTTATTGAGAAGCAAAATGTGGCCAGCGCCGGGATAGCCGGAGGGAATCCATTGGGCGTGGTGCTGTAAAAATAGTTTTTGGTCGTCGGCGGCACCTTGACGGTAGACCTGGGGATTACCCCAGCGATAGAGGAAATCGCCGCCGCGGCCGGGGCCATGGGAGATGACCCAGATCTCGCTCATGAGGCGGGAGCCCATCAAAATCTCGTCTCGCCCGGGGTGGTAGTCGAGGGAGTTCATGTGTATCCAGTTGGGGTTGCTGGATGGGTTCGCCGTGGCACCGACGAAGTTCAAATCAAGTTTGCCGACCGCGTCGGCGACGACTCCGAAATTGGCTTTGGTCGCGTCATAGTCCTGGACGAGGTGGTCCCACATGTGCCACTCCCAGACGATCTTCCCGCCGGCTGGGCGGGACGGCTGCACCTCCAGCAGGGCCTCGGACCAGATGCCTTGGGGCGCGATTTTGGCCGGATCCCGACCCGCCGCCCTCGCTTCTTCTGGAAGCTTCTTTTCCCACGCAATTAACAATAGATTTCCGTTGGGCAATACCTGAAAGTCGTGGTGATGGAGATACTGATCATTCGAAAGTGTGTAGGTCCAGAGGACTCGGCCATTCCAATCTAACTCTTCCAACAGGCCGGCTCCGCCCATGCCCACAGCTCCTGGGAAAGCATTATTGACAGTGGCTTCCATGCGGATCAGGTTGCCATTGGGAAGGAGCTTGACGGCGACGGCTCCGGGCATACTGCCGGTCCATCGATGGGCTACTGTGCCATCGTTTTCGAGCAGATACGAATGGTTAGAGGCCATTGGGGAGACAAACACATAGCCGGAGGAGACCTTGTTCCGATCCTCGCGCGTCAGTAGTTGGCCACAGAGGCCGGTGGCAAAGAAAAGGAGAAAGCAGGAAAGACGCATTCGTCAATGATCCCTGTTCGCTTCCTAAGCCAGTGTAAAGACTTGTAACGACTGTTAATAGGCCAACAAGCTCCTGATGGCTCGTACTAAATCATCGACCTGAGGAAGAATGGCGTCCTCTAACTCGGGACTGTAGCCGACCCAGGTATCGAGCGCTCCGACGCGTTTGACGGGGGCGTCAAGATGACCGAATAACTCATCGGCGACGCGGGCGGATATCTCGGCTCCATATCCCCAGCTCAATACGTCCTCGTGGGCGATGAGTACGCGGCTCGTCTTTTTGACCGACGTGGCGATCGTTTCCCAGTCGTATGGGGCAAGCGTTCGAAGGTCGATCACTTCGATCGAAGCACCAATTTCGGTAGCGGCCCGGAGGGCCTTTTCGACCACGGCTCCGTAAGTGATCACAGTAAGTTTGTCGCCGGGTCGGACGATTTTGGCTTTACCGAAGGGGATCATGAAGTCCGCCCCGGGATGGGGGGAACGGTTATAAGGTTCTCGATAAAGCTTTTTGTGTTCGAGGAAGAGGACAGGATCGTCGCAGCGGATAGCGGTGCGCAGGAGACCCACCGCATCCAGGGCGTTGGACGGGAATACGACGCGGAGGCCGGGAATGTGCGTAAAAGCGACTTCCCCGCTCTGGCTGTGATAGATTGATCCACCGGTGAGGTAGCCGCCGATCGGCACCCGAATTACGGCTGGGCAAGCGAAGCCATTATTCGAACGCCAGCGCAGCACCGGCAGTTCGTCCCGTAACTGCATCATCGCGGGCCAAATGTAGTCGAAGAATTGAATTTCAGCGACCGGTTTCATGCCGCGGGTAGCCATGCCGATGGCTCGGCCGACGATGCCGGCTTCGGCGATGGGAGTATTGAAAACGCGGTCGGAGCCGAACTGGCGCTGAAGGCCTTGCGTAGTTTTGAAGACGCCGCCCTTGCCCTTCACTTCGGGAAGTAAGGCGGAGCGGGAGCAGTCGGCCACGTCTTCGCCGAAAACGACGACGCGCGGGTTAGCTTGGAGTTCCTCGTACAGGGTCAAGGTGATCGAATCGACCATCGTTCGAGGCTCGCCCGTGAACTCGGGTTCGCGTTCGAACGCGGTCGAGGTGGGATCAACTTTGGGTGAATAAAGGAACTGCAGGGCCGTATTTCTGGCTGGCGGCGGCGCTTGCAGCGAGTAATCGGCGGCGTCCTGAACCTCGCGGTCCACGTCCTGCATGAGTTCGGAGAGCTCTCGTTCGGTGATGAGCCCTTCCCGCAAAAGGGACCGGGGAAAGAGTATAAGCGGGTCGCGATCGGCTTCGGCGGCGCGTTCGGATTCCGACTTATAATAGCGCTCGTCGTCGGAGAGAGAGTGCGAATAGGGTCGAATGCAATGGGCATGGACCAGGACCGGACCCAGCCCGCCGCGGCAGTGGGAGACGGCTTCGGTCATGGCAGCGAAACTGGTGCCGAAATCGGTGCCATCGATCTCCATCATTTTGAGGTGATCAGCATAGCCGGCGAGGAGCTTTGAGAGGTTGCCGCCAGGGGTCTGGGCTTCGACCGGGACTGAGATCGCGTAGTGATTGTCCTGGATCAGGAAGATGATCGGCAGTTTGCCCAGACAGGCGCCGTTGAGCGCTTCCCAAAACTCGCCTTCGCTGGTAGCTCCCTCGCCGGAGGTGACCAGGGTCACTTCGTCGGAAGTCGGGTCCAGTAGACGGCCGGCGTGGGCGCAGCCGACCGCTTGGACGAACTGGGAACCGGTGCAGGAGGATCCGGAGACGATGTGGAGATCGGGCGATGACCAATGGGAGGGCATCTGGCGTCCCCCGCTCTGGGTGTCCTCGGCAGAGCCAACGGCCTGCAGCATCATCATGTGCGGCGTAATGCCCAGTGAGAGGGCCAAGGCGCGGTCGCGGTAATAGGGATAGAACCAATCGTGGCCCGGTCGCAACGCCATACCGGCGGCGATCTGAATGGCTTCATGGCCAGCGCCGGAGATCTGGAAATAGATCCGGTTCTGCCGCTTCATGAGCACTTCACGGTCATCGATTCGTCGCGAAGTTTGCATCAGCCGCAACGCGTGCACCAAATTGGTTCGAGTCAGGCTCAGGCCACTTTCCGCCGCCACGGCACGGGTAAGCATCTTTATGAGTTTATCGTACAATATCGTGGCGGTATCATTCGTTCCCATTGTCCTTCGTTAAGGGGGGGCTTTTTGCCCCGCAGCCTTCAACCTTTTGCAAGGAATCGACTTCCAAGTCCCAATTGGAGCGCGCCCGTTTCCTATCGCAGGCCGATGAGCTTTTTACGCTCGCAACGACCGTCGGCGAACAGATCGCCCAACTGACGGGGCGTTTGCGTTTTTTAGGGGAGATTCCGGCCGTCGGCGACTGGATGACGGTCACGCCGGCGGACCCACCGTTGATCACGGCGATTGAACCTCGCACGAGTTGCTTCATCCGGACGGACCAGAGCGGCGGCAAGCAGGTGTTGGCCGCGAACATCGAAGTTGCCTTTCTCGTCTGTGGACTCGACCCGGACTTCAACCCCAACCGCTTGGACAGGTACCTAGGGCAGGTGCGGCAATCCGGGGCGCGACCGGTAGTCGTCCTGAACAAGACCGACTTGCGGGAAGAGATCCCCCGGTTGGCGGTGGCCGTTCCCGTGGTATCGATCAGTGCGTTGCAGGGCGATTTGACGGCGCTGTGCGCGCACGTCCACCCGGGGAGAGACGGCGACTTTGTTCGGTTCGAGCGGGGTGGGTGAATCGACGATCGTGAACCGCCTGCGGAGTCGGGAGTGGCACAGGCGACGGGCAGGGTGCCGGGGCGGCATGTGACCACAGCGCGAATGCTGATCCCACTCGATTTGGGATGGTGGCTGCTGGATATGCCGGGGCTTCGCGAAATAGCTCCGGACGCGAGTTCGACTGCAGTGGAGGATGCCGTTGCCGAAATCGACGTCGAAGCCTGCCGCTACCGCGACTGCCGACATGAAAACGAACCCGGATGTGCCGCTCAGGATTTGATTTCGCCGGGGCGCTTGGCCCGTTTCTAAAAGCTTCGCCGGGAGTTGGCATAAGCCATTCGGAAAGAGGACGCCAACGCCGCCCGCATGGAAAGGGAACGCTGGAAGCGGATCCACAAAGCGATGCGACAGCGTTAGCTGCGCATCCGCAGGTCCAAGTCGGCCGTGATGCGGCCGAGAAACTCCGGATTGCGGACGAGGGTTCGAATGCCGAATTCCTTGTGATGGAGGTAGAACAGCTCGACTGCATACAGCGCGGAGGCGTAGGCCAAACGCGCGTGCTGGGCGCTGAGGTGGGACCAGTTCTGATTCATTTGGCACAACGGCGGTAGAGCGCCGCTTTTGGCCGCGGCCCTCACTTCGGCGCGCGTCTCCGGGGTGAGTGTTTCTCCGGAGAGGTGCTGCGCCAGCCCTTCATGGAGCCACGCC
>CANNLB010000034.1 GCA_947505565.1 Acidobacteriota bacterium
CCCATCAGAACCCCATGCTGCGCGTCCGAAAAAGCGATCGCATCCCAAAAGCCCTTCGCATCAGAATTCGTCTTAAGTAACCGCCACGATGCCCCGCCGTCCTTCGTTTTGTAAATGCGAGATTTCTCCCCCTCCCCGCTCGTCAGCGCGAACGCCTGCCGATCGCTGAACGCCGCCAAATCCCGGAAATCGAGCTCCTCGGCCCCCGGCACCGGTCGCCGGAGCCAAGTCCCCCCGCTGTCGGTAGTCAACAGGACAGTGCCCCCCGTGCCGCTCGCCCAAGCCACCCGATCATTCACTGTCGCCAAGCCGCGCAGGCTCGCCGTCACCCCGCTGTTCTGCGGAACAAACCGAACTTGGGCGGCCAACGAAAGGCCGAAAGTAAGGATCACCAGAAGTCGCACGATCTTCAGCGTACCGAACCTACTCGAGGGTGCGCTGAACACCCAGTGTCTGGCGAAGATAGTCGATGCCCTCCACCGTGATCGTGAAGCGGCTCTGGTCGTCGGCCAGCACCAGATTCTTCTTGTTCATGTACTCGCACACAAACGTCGCCCCTTGACGAGGCAGACCCATCTGCTTCTCCACATCAAAGATCGAAACCGCCACGTTCACCACGTTCCGCTTCTTCGTCAGATACAGCATGCCGAGAATGCGCAGAATCAGCGTTTCGTCGCAACTCAACTCCTCCTGCAGCGCCATCAGATGATTCGCGGCTTGTTCAGAGCCATCGCTCACGGTCTGTTCGTTCGCCACCGCTGCTTCCTGTTCGGGCTCCGGCTCCACCATCGGTTTTCGCATACTCAGCATGTTTGCCTATCGGCGGTTTGCAGCCAATCCCTTAGGTCCGCTATAGTGCAAGAGGTTTCAATGATCCAAGGAGCAATAAGTATGTCTGACGTCCCCGTATCCGGCGCCGAGTTCAAGCAGCAACTGCGCGACGGCCAGCCCAAGATGGGCCTTTTCCTGAACTCCCACAGCCCCACCGTGGCCGAGCAACTCGCCCACACCGGTTACGACTGGCTGCTGGTCGACTCCCAGCACGGCCCCATGGGCTTTGAGAAGCTGTCCTCAATGATTTGCGCCATCGCCAGTGGCGGGGCCAAGTCCATGGTCCGCGTCGCCGGAGCCCACGACCGCGCCGGCATCCAGCAGGCGCTCGACCTCGGTGCCGACGGCATCCTGGTCCCCTACATCAACACCGCCGAAGAAGCCGCCCAGGCGATTAGCTGCGCCAAGTACCCCATGGCCGGCACCCGCTCGGTCTACTTCCCCCAACGGAGCATGAACAAAGGCGGCCTGCTCGGCTACGCCGGCAGCGCCAATGACAATGTCATCGTGGCGCTACAGGTCGAAACCGCCGCCTGCATCGAGAATATCGAAGCCATCGCCGCGCTACCCGGCGTCGACATGCTCTTCCTCGGCCAAAACGACCTGTGCATGTCCATGGGGCTCTACGTCAAGTACGAATTCCCGCACATGTACACCTCGCCGGAGCTCTTGGCCGCGACCGACAAGTTGATCGCCCACGCCCAGAAAAATAGCGTTATCCTCGGCATCTTCCTCTTCGGAACCAGCCGCGTCGGGGAATTCCTCGACAAGGGATTCACGTTCTTCAGCGTCGGCAACGATCTGCACCACATCCTCACCCAGGCCGGAGCTCACATCGGAGCCCTTGAAGGGATTGCCGTCGAAAAGGGTAAAACCTGGAATCGTCGGCCCACCGCCCTACTTTAACCCAACCACTCGGTCGTGGGGCCTAACTCAGGTCCCGCGGTCGACCCCGCTGAATCCGTCGCAGTAAGCTCTTTACTTTCCCCGGATCCACTTCGGCGCCAGCCTCAAACCAAATGTCCGGCGTCCGCCGCAGTTGCAGCCGCTCCGCCACCTGCGACCGTATGAACGCTCGCGCTCCATTCAAAGCATCCAGCACTAAAGCAGAATCGGCCTTCGCCGGAATCGACACCATCACTCGGGCCTTCTTCAGGTCCGGAGCGACGTGCACTTCGATCACCTGCACCCCTTCCACGCGTGGGTCGGCCAACTCATAGCCCACCATCTCCGTCAGTTCGATGCGGAGGGCCTCCGACACGCGTTGCGCTCGAATCAGCGGTTCCATAATCTTTTACTCAATCCAATCCACTCCACTGCCGACCAGTACAGCTCCCAGCAGGGCCGCCGCTTCGTCCTCCGCTTTCTGCGGACGACCCTCGGCGCAAACGCGGTCGCTCGGAATCGCAACCACTCCCACTAAACCATGATTCATCGAATCCCGGTGACCGATCCCCGCCACCGCCACATTATGGCGGCTACGGAGCCGGGCTTTCAAACTGCGTAAAACGTTACGTTTGTCTTTAATCGTGGGCGCGTAGTCCAGGTGCAGTTCCAAATGGAGCACCCCGACTACGGCCATACTAATTCAGCGAGTCTAGGATAACCCGCTCGGTGATAAACGTTTCGATCGTGTCACCCACCTTAATGTCGTTCGTCCCCGAGACGGAAATACCGCACTCGTAGCCGTTCCGAACCTCGCTCGCGTCGTCCTTGAAGCGCTTGAGCTGGCTGACTTTGCCCGTATGCACCGTTTTGCCGTCGCGGATGACTCGCGCTTCGGAGTTGCGATTGATCGTGCCGTCGGTGACGAAACACCCGGCCACGTTGCCCACTTTGGTGATCCGGAAGATCTCGCGAACATCGGCTTTGCCCTTGTAGATCTCCCGGTAAACCGGGGCCAGCAACCCGAGCATCGCTTTCTTGATCTCATCTGTCACTTCGTAGATGATCGAGTGCGAACGAACGTCGATCCGTTCCCGTTCGGCCACCGCGGCAGCCGTCCGGTCCGGCTTCACATTAAAGCCAATAATAATCGCGTTCGAAGCGGAAGCAAGCAGCACGTCGGCCTCTGAAATCGCCCCGACTCCTTGCCGCAGCACTCGCACACGAACCTTGTCCGTTGAAAGCTTCTGCAAGCTTTCGCCAAGCACTTCGGCCGTACCGCCAACGTCAGTCTTAATAATGACGTTGAGGTCCTTCGCGTCGGTGCCCGACTGCATCTGCATGTTGAGGGCTTCGAGCGAAATGCGCTGCTTCGCCTTGGCCATCGCGGCATCGCGAGCCTTGGCTTCGCGGTAAACCACGATCTGCTTCGCCTTCGCAGTATCGATGACCACCTGGAACGCGTCTCCAACCTCCGGCAAACTGTCAAGACCGATCACTTCCACAGGCGTCGACGGTTGGGCTTCCCGGATCGGGGCACCCTGGTCGTCGAACATCGCGCGGACCTTGCCGAAAACCGCTCCGCAAAGGAAGAAGTCGCCGACGCGGAGAATTCCGTTCTGCACTAGAACCGTCGCTACCGGGCCACGGCCCCGATCCAGTTTGGCTTCAAGGACGTTGCCTACAGCCGGGCGAGTCGGATTCGCCTTTAGATTCTTAATTTCCGCTACAAGAAGAACGTTCTCGAGCAAAAGATCCAAATTGATCCGCTGTTTCGCCGAAACCGGCACGACGACCGTGTCGCCGCCCCAATCTTCGGCATGCAACCCACGGTCCATCAACTGCTGCTTGATGCGGTCCGGGTTGGAATCCGGCTTGTCGATCTTGTTCATCGCAACGATGATCGGAACACCGGCCGCCTTTGCGTGGTCAATCGCTTCAATCGTTTGCGGCATCACCCCGTCGTCGGCGGCGACAACGAGAATGACAACGTCTGTTACCTTCGCCCCGCGAGACCGCATGCGCGTAAACGCTTCATGGCCCGGAGTGTCGATAAAGACGATCTTTTTGCCATTGATTTCAACCTGATAAGCACCGATGTGCTGCGTAATGCCGCCCGCTTCGCGTTCGGCGACTCGCGCCGAACGGATCGCGTCGAGCAGCGACGTCTTACCGTGGTCTACGTGACCCATGATCGTAACCACAGGAGCACGCGTAATCAGATCAGCCGGGTTCTCGGCCAACTCGACTTCAAAGCTCTTCTCTTCTTCGTAGGAAACGTGGCTCGTGCTCGCCCCGAACTCGCGGGCCACCGTCTCGGCCAGCTTAAGGTCCAGCGTCTGGTTGATCGTCGCGAAAATCTTCTTCTCGACGAGCTTCTTGATCACCAGATTCGTCTTGATGCCAAGCTTATCTGCGAGCTCCTTAACAGTCAGACCCTCGGAAATAGTAATGTCTTTGTTAATCGCCGGCAGCGGGATTTCCGACTTCCGGGAGTAACGAGTCTTGAGTAGACCCTCCTGCGGTTCAACCTCACGCTTCTCGCGCGCCCGCTTCGCAGCGTCCCGCCGACCCGCTTCGGTCGTCGGTACTGGAACAGTGGGTTCAATCCGCCCAGGAGTTGTCGGATGCATCGGCCGACCCCGATTCATCATCGGAGGGCCGCCGCCAGGACGGCCACCGGAAGGCATTCCAGGGCCAGCGGGGCGCTGCTGCATCGGGCCGCTGCCGCCGGTGCGGCTCGGGCCTTGATAAAGGGGGCGACCAGGCGACGGAGAACCCGGACGTGCGTTCTGCGGAGGAGCCGGACGGGGAACGCCCGGCGCCGCGGGGGCCTGACGAAGCTGGTTTAGACGATTCACCATGTCCGGCCGAGGCGGGACAATGGGCCGAGCCGTCGGCTGGCCCACCAGCGGACGCTGGGGGTTCGAAATCTGTGCCATCGGGCGACTCGCCGCTCCCGGAGCAGGCCGCGGAGGGGGAGGAGTCGGCATGGCCGGCGCGCCAGGTCGCGCCATCGCAGGCGCAGGCGGACGGGGAGCCGGCGGGGCCGGTGCAGCGGGCCGGGGAGCTGGCTGACCAAGAATCACAGCCGCCGGCGGCTGCTGCCGCGGCGTCAGCACAACGTTCGGACGGGGAGCGCCCGGAGAGACCGACGGGGCGGCCGATCCGGGAAGCGGCTGCCGGGGGCCAGAGGCACCAGGAGCAGGCCGCGCGCTCGGTGCCATCGGCATCAGCGGCTTGTTCGCTTGCGGAGCCAGCACCGGGGCCCTCGGCGGGCCAGGAGCGGCGGGCGCGGGCGCCGGGGTCGGCTTTGCCGACGGTGCCATCGGCAAAGCCGACGCACTCGTCACGATCGGAGGCGTCTGCGGGCCACCGCTGGCCATCGGCGGCCGCAGCGGAAACATCGCCCGTGCCGGAGGGGCCGGAAGTGTCGGCGGAGTGGCGGGCCCGGAGGCCGCCTTCGCCATTACCGGCGCAGCTGCTGGAGGCGCTGCCGCTGGAGCGACCACCGGAGCCGTCACTACCGGCACAACAACCGCCGGAGGCGGTGGGGGCGGAGGAGGAGGAGGCGGTGGGACCGCCTCTCTGGGCTCAGGAATCTCTGGCGCCTCAAAGGGCGCTGTGACGGGCGGTTCAGCAACAAACAGAAAATCTTGTTCCTTAGCGAGCGGGCCGAGGGCGGCCAAGCGCTTGCGCAGCGCTAAGGCAACATCCTCGTCAACGGAGCTGGAATGCGTTTTCTTGTCTTCTACGCCATACTCCGCAAGCATGTCGAGGATGACGTTTGGTTTCACCTCAAGCTCCCGGGCCAGCTCGTTGATACGAATCTTACTCATAGAGAATCAATAAATGGCCAAGCGTGTCGAATCTAGCTACATACCGACACTTCTCCTAAATGCATAGTGAGATCTTGCCCATAAGCCATAATAACAGATTCGCGAGCAAATTCCTTATGTATCCCGTTCTGGAATAACAGCAAGTACTCTCACGAAGCCTCTGGGCAAGTCTCCTCACTTTCCACTACTCGGGCTTTGGCTCGGCGATTGCTTCCGCTGGGGCCTCGGGCTCGGCGGCGGCGACTGCCTCGCCCTCAGGCTGTTCTCCGTCCGCCTCGACGCTCGGCTCCGTCGCGGGCATCTCCGCCTCCTCAGCGGGCACTTCGTACGGCGTTCCATAGTAAGCGTTCACCGCCGCACCGATCTGCTCCATGTTTTCGAAACCAACGCCCGCTACCGCAATAATCTCTTCCGGCGTCATCGAACCCAGCTTTTCAACCGTCCCTACCCCGCCCGCCAACAACCGCTCGGCTACCCCTTCCGTCAAACCAAAGTCGATCAGCACCGAAACTGGAGCTCCAGATACGGTCAACGCCGCCATCTGCATCTCCACTTCCTGCCGCTTCTCTTCCTCGCTCTTAATGTCGATCTTCCATCCAATCAACTTCGCCGCCAAACGGACGTTCTGACCCTTCTTGCCGATCGCCAAAGAAAGCTGGCTGTCATCCACGATGACCTCCATGTGCTTGCTCCCCATCTCGACAATCGCCACCCGGCTGATCTTCGCCGGACTCAGCGCATGCGTAGCAAACGGAACCGGCTCCTCCGAAAATTCAATGATGTCGATCTTCTCCCCGCGCAACTCGCGGATGATCGACTGCACCCGCATTCCCTTCATACCAACGCAGGCTCCCACCGAGTCCACGTCCCGATCCCGCGAAGCAACCGCAATCTTGGTCCGCTCACCCGCCTCGCGCGCACACGCCTTGATCACAACCGTGTTGTCGTAAATCTCTGGCACTTCCTGCTCAAACAGCCGCTTGACGAATTCGCAATCCGCCCGCGACAAAATTACCCCGGAGTTCTTACCGCTCCGCTCCACGCTCTTGATCACGCATCGCACCCGGTCGCCCACGTTAAATGACTCCAGCCGTGACTGCTCTTTCTTCGGCATCCGAGCTTCGGTCTTGCCTAAATCACAAATCAGGTCCTGACCCTCAATCCGCTTCACCGTGCACGTCGCCAACTCGCCCACTCGATTGTGGAACTCGCTGAAAATCGTGTCGCGCTCAGCCTCCCGAACCTTCTGCATAATGACCTGCTTGGCCGTCTGCGCCGAGATCCGGCCCAACGACTCGGTCTTCAGCTTGGTCCGAACCTCGCCGCCCACAACCGCCCGAGGATCACCCTTCAGCGCGTCCGTCAGGCTGACCTCCCGCGTCTTGTCAGTTACTTCCTCGACAATCTTCTTCACCATGAACAACAGGACCATGCCGGTCTTCTCGTCCATTTCGGCAACCAGTTCGTCGTTCGTTTTGAACTGCTTGCGCGCCGCGACAAGCATCGCGTCCTTCACGGCGTCAACGATCACTTGCGGATCGATGCCCTTCTCTTTGCTGAGCATCTCGATGGATTGATAAATCGTACCCAAAGTGTTTTCCTCGTTACCACTCAAACTTCAAATTCGCTTTGCTAATCAGATCAAACGGGATAGCGACCGTTTTTTCCGGCGTTTCGAGGGTCACAATCCCCTCGCCAAAGGACGTCAGCGAGCCCTCGTAGCGTTTCCCGCCTTCGATCGGCTCACGCAAGCTCACTTTAATCTTTTGGCCCACAAACCGTTCGAAATCCCGCGGCCGACTCAGCCGACGCTCCACTCCCGGGCTACTCACTTCCAACTGGTAAGCGGCCTCGCCCGGAATCACGTTACCCTCATCAAGCTGCTCGCTCAGTTGGCGCGACACCGCCTCGCAGTCGCCATGCGACACCCCGCCCTCTTTGTCGATGCTCACCCGCACCACGCGCGCCGCACCAGCCCCGAGAAGTTCGATCTCCACGATCTCAATTCCCGCGGGGCGAGATACGCACTCGGCTATTTCGTAAATTTTATCCAGCAACTCTCTTTTCATCTGAACCAATAAAAAAGTGGGCTTTCGCCCACTCTCGTCGTTCGTCAACGTTTTCATTGTACACCCCCCGACCCTCGCATGGAGATCTCACACGGAGAACCGGTAACCAACGCCCCGCACCGTGAAAATATGCCGCGGGTTCTGGGGACTATCCTCCAGCTTCTGCCGAAGCCAGGCAATGTGTACGTCAATCGTCCGCGAGGACACCGCCGCCTGATACTCCCAAACGTTTTCCAATAACTCCTCCCGCGGTACAACCTTGCCTCGCCGTTCAATCAAATACTGCAGCAGCTGCAACTCCTTTCCAGCCAGATTCACCTCCACCCCGCTCTTCACCACATCCCCCTTCTCAAAGTCCACCGCCACGTTCCCAAAAGCAAAACTATGCACCGGGGCCAAGCTCTCCTTATTTACCCGCCGCAGCAACGCCTCGATCCGCGCCACTAGCTCCGCCGGATGAAACGGCTTCGTCAGATAGTCATCCGCCCCCAGCTTTAGTCCCACCACCCGGTCCACCACCTGCGACTTTGCCGTCAACATTAAAATAGCTACGTCCCGTCCCTGCTGCCGCAACTCCCGGCACACCTCGTGCCCGTTCTTGCCGGGCAACATCACGTCCAGCACGATCAAATCAAACGCCTCCGACAGCGCTCGCGACAACCCCGACGGCCCATCAGTTGCCGAATAGACCTCAAATCCTTCGGCCGACAGCAAATCCGTCACCGTCAGCACTAGCCCCGGTTCATCTTCAATCAGTAGTATGCGTGAACTCATCTTGATACTCCGCCGCCGCAGCCGGCAGACGGATCAAAAACTCCGCCCCACCGCCCGATCCGCTCTTCACTGTAACCGTTCCACCATGCGCCTCAACGATCCCCCTGACCAAGTTCAGGCCCAGGCCCGTTCCATGGATCTGTTTCTGCAACGCTTGCCTACCCCGGAAAAACGCGTCGAACACCTGGGGCTGTTCGTCATCCGGTATCCCCGTACCGTGGTCCGCCACCCGAATCTCCACCTCCCCGTCCCCCGCCGTCGCCGCCGACACTCCAACCCACCCGTCTCCCTCCGCCCCATACTTGGCCGCGTTCGAAAGCAAATTCTTGATCGCCCGTTCGAGCGATGCCGAGTCCCCCAATATCAGCGGCAGACCCGCCGCCACCCTCATCTCCACCCGGCAACCTGCTTCGCTCATCACCCTCGCACACGAAACGACGCTCGATTCAAGCAACGTCTCCACCGCCACCGGCTCATACGCCGCCTGCGTACTCCGGCCCACCCGCGAACTGGCGTAGTGCAAAACCTGCTCCACCAGCGCCGTCAGCTTCTCGCTCTCGTGCTGGATCAAAACCCCATACCGCTCCACCTGCGTCGGATTGCTCGCAATCTTCCCCCGCAAGTTGTACGCCGCCGTGCAAATCACCGCCAAAGGCGTCCGCAGTTCGTGCGATACCCCCGCCACAAAGTCGATCTGCATCTCGGCCAGCCGCTGAGACTGCCGTGTCGTATACACAAGCGTCCAAGCCGTTGCCAGAATCAGCGCCAATACCCCCGCCATCACCGCCAAATTCCGCCACCGCGTCCGCTCCACCACCGCTTCCAGTGAACCCGCCTGATTACGCACCGCCAGCGTCCAACGCCCCTCCGTCGCCGCCGCATTACGCCGCCCCGGAGGCCCACCTCCCCGGCCGCCAAACCCCATGTCAAACTGCGGCCCAAAGAGCGCCACCTCCGCGTCCGGTGCCGACAACGCGTCCCCGGCAATCAGCTTCGAAGGATCCCGACGCCCCGAAACACTATGTCGATACTCCGCCGCGCTCGGCTCCCCCAAGTGGCGGGCCAATAGCTCCGGCACCAAAACAGTAGCCAGAAATTGGGCGTCCATATCCAACAGGATCCATTCTTGCTCCCGCAGACCAGGCCCCCCA
>CANNLB010000035.1 GCA_947505565.1 Acidobacteriota bacterium
GCTCCGATTTGCGGGCGATTTAAAGCCGTTCGGAACGGTAGAGGGTTCGCCGCGTCTGGAAGGACGCAACGCGCACATTCTGATTAGCCCGTTGAAGAAAGATTTGCCGGTGAAGAAGGCTTCCCCGAGCCCTGCGCCCGCGGCAGGAAATCCCGAACAGGGCCGATAACGAGTTAGGTTAGGTTTCTTCCACCCCGGCCCGCCGGGGTGGACTTGGGGAAGCGAACTTGATATCGCTACCCTGATGCATCGCATTGGTCTATTGCTCTTTCTTGGCTCGGCTGCGCTTTTTGCGCAAGATCGCGGCACCATCACCGGCTCCGTAGTCGACAGCTCAGGGGCCATCGTGCCGACCGCCAAGGTCACCCTGACTAACCCGAGCACCGGCCAGCGGAGCTTGGTCGAGACCAATTCGGAAGGCACCTATACGTTCCTTTCGCTCACCGCCGGCCGCTACATCGTCACGGCAGAAAAAGACGGGTTCCGCAAAGCCGAGGCGCCCAATGTGGTTGTTCAGGTCAACACCACTTCGCGGCTCGATATCCAGATGCAGCTCGGGGCCGTGCAGGAAACCATCCGCGTCGAATCGACAACGCCACTGCTGCAAACCGACCGCAGCGATCTCGGTACGGTGGTCGACAACCGGGCGATTCAACAACTCCCGCTCTTCATCAACGGTGGCCTCCGCAGCAACCTAGCGTTTGCTAGCTTGGCGCCGGGCGTTTCGATGAACCTGACGAGCGACCCGGATACCACCGGCGGCGCCCCCCGCATCGCCGGCGGCCAAGCCAACGGGGCCAGTCTTCTCGTCGATGGAGCCGAGTCGATGAGCGAACGCCGCAACGATCCCCAGATGCGGGTCGTCAGCGCCGAGGCGGTCGAAGAGTTCAAGGTTCAAACCTCGGCCTACTCCGCCGAATTCGGTCGCGCTTCGAACGGCGTGTTGAACTACACCACCAAGTCCGGCACGAACGCATTGCACGGCTCCGGCCTGGTTCAGTTGCGCCATGAAAAGCTGAACGCGCAGGGCTTCTTTTGGGGCACCACCGCCCGTGGAGAAAGCGTCCGCCGCCAGCACGTAGAGGCCGCCAATCTCGGTGGACCCGTTTTCATTCCCAAGATCTACGACGGCCGCAACAAGACCTTTTTCTTCTTCGCCGGCGAACGGTCGCGGGCCAAGAACTATAGCAGCAGCGGCTTGCAGTCGCTGCCCATCGCGGAGTTCCGCAACGGCGACTTCCGCCGCTATACCAATGCCAGCGGCGCGATGGTTCCCCTTTACGATCCGATGGATGCCAACGGCAACATCATCGCGAACGCCAACGACCGGCGGCCCTTGGCCTGCAACGGCGTCGCGAACGTGATCTGCCCGGACCGCATCAGCCCGGTGGCTAGGGAGATTTTCAAGTACCTGCCGGAACCCGATAGTCCCAATGTGGTTTTCAACAATACTCGGATTCGCAACAATGGCTCCCGGACGCCCGGCGCCTGGCAGGGCGTCTACTCGATCAAAGGCGACCATCTCTTCTCCGAAAAGTTTCGCGTCAACGGAATGTTCAGCCGGCAGTACTTCGATAGCTATCCGTTGGCCGGACCGATCCCCGGTCCCCTTGCCGAAGCGTTTCAAGAGTTCGGCCAAATCCGCTACTGGCGTTTCGGCAGCGACTACACGATTTCCAACAACCTGCTGAACCACTTCACGTTGGGGATTAACCAGCGGAAGTTGGGGGAGGGGCCGAATCTGCTGATGCCGGCGTCTTATCGGGCTGCGACGTTGCTGCCCGGCCTCACCGGGTCCGGTGCCGAGAAGACCGGTGCCTACACCAAATACAACACCGAGTTCGGCAACTTCGGCGGCAGTGTCGATACCAAGTCGCCCAGCAGCACGCTGAACATCACCGACAATTTGTCCTGGGTCAAGGGTCGCCACAACGTAAAGTTCGGCGGCAGCTACATCTCGTTGAGTTATCGCCGGAAAGACTGCAATAACTGCGGTGGCTCGCTCAGCTACAGCACCGCGGCCACCGGCAACCCGTCCGTAAGTGGACAGACGGGAATTGGCTTCGCGGCGTTTCTACTCGGCTTGCCCAGCGGCGGGTCGTTCAACTTCGGTGCCGACATCGACTACCGCTATAAGTACTACGCCGGCTACGTGCAGGACGATTTCAAGATCAGCAAGAAGCTCACGTTAAACCTGGGGATTCGCTACGACTACAGCACCCCGCGCCGCGAAGCTAACCTCCAGAACAGTAATTTCAATCCGACGATCCCGAATCCTGCCGCCAACGGCATTCTGGGTGCCCTGGAGTTTGCCACTGAAAGTCGCCCGATCCTGCTCGATTCCCGGAAAAATGCCTGGGCCCCCCGCATCGGCTTTGCCTATCAACTGAATTCGAAGACGGTCGTCCGCGGCGGCGGAGCCATCATGTGGGACATCATCCGCGAAGACGGCAATGCTGACAACGGAATTCAAGGCTTTGGCGGAGGCTTCGGCTCCGTCGGCAACAACCTGTCGAGCGGCATCTCCTTCACGCAGCGCCAAGGCCTCGACTCCCCTGGTCTCCGGGCGTTTGTGGAAGCTCAGCGCCCGCCCCAGAAGAATGCAGGTTTGGTCGTCAACGGCAGTCCAACCTATAAGACCGCCGAGTCCGGCAAGCCCGGCTACTACGTCGATTACAACTTCACCGTCGAGCATAGCTTTACCCCATCGACGCTGTTGCGGACGAGCTTCCATGCCAACTACGGTGTGAAAATTCAGAGCGGGTTTGACTTCAACCAGTTAGACCCGAGATACTTCGGTGTCTACGGGAACTTACTCAGCAGTCCGGTGAGTTCCGTGATCAATAACCCGACCGTAATCGCGGCCGGGTTCAAACTGCCCTACGCCAGCTTCCCGCAGAATCTCACGCTTTCACAAGCCTTGCGCCCGTTCCCGCAGTACAGCGGCTTCGGGTCCGTGACCACGCAGAACGGCCACAGTACGTATAACGGCCTCGAAACCAGCTTCCAGAAACGCTACTCCAAAGGCCTTTGGATGATGGCTTCCTATACGTTCTCGAAAACCCTAATCAGCACCGGCGGCCAGAACTACTACAACCGCACCACGGAGAAGGTGGTTGGCGGCGATAACCGTCCCCATATCTTCACAACTGGTTATGTCTACGATCTGCCGCTGGGCAAGGGCAAGGCCTTTGGTGCCAATATGCATCCGGCCTTGAATGCGATCGTCGGCAACTGGAACGTCTCGGCCGTCCACCGTTACCAAAACGGTGCTTCGTTTGGCGTCGGTGGCTGCAGCCAAACCATGGCTGGCGGCGGGGCGGCCCGCTGTAGCTTTGTTCCTGGCCAGGCTCTGCTGAACCCGAGTTGGGATCCGACCAATCCGCTGAGCCCCTATCTCAACCGCGCCGCCTTCGTGCAACCGCCCAACTTCACCTTCGGAGACCTTCCGGCGACCATCTCGCAGTTGCGTCAGCCGTCCCAACTCAGCGAAGATCTCGCGGCCAGCAAGAACTTCAATTTCGGCCATAGCGAGAAGAACATCATCGAGTTTCGGGCGTCGGCGTTCAACGTCGGCAACCGTCACTTGCTGGGTGGCCTCAATACGGCGATCAACAATGCGAACTTCGGAACGTTCTCCAATCCCCAGTCGAACCTGCCCCGGAACTTGCAGTTCAGCTTGCGGGTGAGTTTCTAACCATGCGTCAATTCCTCGGCCTGCTGCTCACCGCCACTGCGGCGTTCGGCGATGACTACTTCCCGAAACCGGATTCCGCCGGTGGATGGCGAACGTTGACGGACCCGGCGGCGATCAGGAAGATTGCCGGCATCGACGTGAAGAAGCTGGATCAGGCATTCGAGTACGCCACGCGGAGCAGCCAGCACGGCGGCCTTCTCGTCGTCCGTCACGGCTGGCTTGTTTATGAGCGGTACTACGGTCGGGGCAACCGCGAAGCCATTCCGGCGACGGCCTCGGTAGGCAAAGCCTATACCAGCATCGCCGCCGGCATCATGCTCGCGGACAAGAAAGCCGACTTTCCGGACGGCCTGGACACGAAAGTGTTCAACCAAAAGTATCTGCCGCAGGCGATGCCCTTGAATGATCCGGCCAAGGCCGACATCACCCTCGGTCAACTGCTTTCGATGTCGGCTGGCTTTCACGGTGAGGGCACCAATCCTGGTTTTGTGGCTGGCGTTCCCTCGGTCAAGCTAGCCGCGCAGCCGCGCCCGACGCGTCCTGTTGACTATGATCTGGCGACGCTGGGAACGCCCTTGTGGACCACACCCGGCGGAGGCTATTCCTACGCTTCCGCTTCGCCTCATGTCGTCTCGATCGTTCTCCGGAACGCCACAGGCACCGAGTTGGACGACTACATCGACCGGCGCCTGGCCAAGCCCCTCGGCTGGGGCCAATGGGCGTGGGCCAAACGTAACGGTGATACCGTCCAGCCGCATGCGCGCGGCGGCGGCGACATCGCGTTGCGGTCGACCGATCACCTGCGTTTCCTTTACGCGATTTTGAAAAAAGGCCGTTGGGGCAAGGAGCAAGTGATCCCCGCCGACTACATCGCGCTGTGCGGGAAACCGACCAAGTGGAATACCCATGCCCCGATGAGTTTAATGTGGGAAATCAATGCCGACGGTCACGTTGCGGGTGCTCCGAAAGATGCCTTCTTCAAGTCCGGCGGAGGCGGCCACGGGGTCGTGGTCATCCCGTCGTTGGACATGGTGATCTACAAGATGTCCGGCGACGACAGCCAGTACAACCCGACGCGCACCGGTCTCAAGCAGGAGTACCCCTACGATCGCTCCCGCGATGGCTGGAAGCCGGCCGCCCGCAGCCAGTTCAGCGATGGCCCCATTGGCACTGACGATGGCTTGCGCCGCGTGCTGGAGATGGTCGCCGCCGCCGTGCTCAATTGATACTCTGGAGTCTTGCTGATGCGTTTTCTTGCCACTGCCCTTGTTCTCCTGCTTGGCTCCGTTTTCGCCGCCGATACCCCGAAGAAGCCGGTAACAAAGATGCCCATCGTGCCGCCGATGGCCAAGCGGCCTAAGCTCTGGTCACTGCAACCCCTCGTGCGCCCCGCCGTCCCAACCGGAGCGGCCGGCAACTCGATCGATGCCTTCGTCCAAGGTCTATACGCGGCCAAGAACGTCACCCCCGTTGCACCCGCCGACCAGCGAACGCTGCTCCGCCGAGTCTATATGGACCTAATCGGCATCCCGCCCACCCCGGCCGAGCAGGAAGCCTTTCTGAATGACAAAGCCCCGGATGCCTACGAAAAACTCCTCGACCGGCTCCTGGCCAGCGAACAGTACGGCGTGCGCTATGGCCGCCATTGGCTCGATGTCCTCCGCTACGCCGACGCCGAAGAGCGCATGTATGCCGCGCCCGGCATCCACTACTGGCGCGACTGGGTGGTGGATGCGATCAACGCCGACGTCCCGTACGACCAATTCGTCCGTGCCCAGTTGACCGGCTATCGCTCGACCGAGCGCACGACCATGCAGAACGTGGGCCGACGGACTCCGCTGGACCGTCGGCCCGACGATCTGTTCGCCCTCGGCTTCCTCGCCCGCGGCGCTGTCAGCCGGGACGGTAAGGACTTGGGCGAACTCCAGATCTCCGCCGTCGAGACCGTCTCGACCGCCTTCCTCGGCATGACCGTCGGCTGTGCCAAATGCCACGACCACATGTTCGACCCGATTCGCCAAAAAGATTTCTACGCCATGAAGGCGCTCTTCGATCCGCTCGTGATCAAAAAACAGACCTTGGCCACCCCTGCCGAACTGGTCGTCTACGGCAAGCAGTTGGGCGAGTACGACAAGCTCCGACTGGCCGCCGAAGCCTCGGTCAACGCCGTCACCGAACCTTACCGCGCTAAGCTCTACGCCGACCGCGTCGCGATGCTGCCAGCCGACGTTCGAGCCGTCATCAATAAGCCGGAGAAGGCCCGGACCCCGGCCGAGCAAAAAATCGCCGATGACTATTTCCCGGTCCTCCGCATCGATTCGGACAAGATCGAAGAGGTGATGTCGGGAGCTGAAAAGAAGCTCTACCGGGATCTGCGCGCCAAGCTGAATCAGGTTACCGGCGCCACCCGCCGCAACATGGTGAAGGATCTGCCAGCGTTCTGGACCGTTGAGACCGACCATGGCATCGAGCGCGAAAAAAGCTACGTGCTCACGAGCGGCGACCCGGAGCGGCCGGAAAAAACGAACCCGGTCGAGCCCGGTTGGCCGTTCTACACAGGCGAAAAGGATTTCCGCGAAGGCCGCGTGGAGGCCTTCTCCGACTGGCTCACCGGCCGCGACAATCCTCTGTTCGCCCGCGTCGCGGTGAACCGGCTGTGGCAGTGGCATTTCGGCGAAGGCCTCCAAAAGGCAACGAGCGACTTCGGCCTGATGGGCGGCCGCCCCGCCAGTCAACCGTTGCTCGATTGGCTCGCCGCGGAGTTCGTCGCCCGCGGCTATAGCCAAAAAGCCATGCACAAACTCATGATGACTTCGAACGTCTATCGGCTGAGCAGCTCAGGGCCCAAAGAGCTGATGAAGAAGAACCTCGTCGCCGATCCTTCGAGCCGGTTCCTCTGGAGCTTCCGCCTGCAGCGTCTCGAAGCAGAGCCGATTTGGGACTCGATCCTAACCGCCGCCGGGAACCTGGACACGAGCTTGGGTGGCCCGTCGTTTGATATTGAGAGCCGCGCGCCCCAAGGCCGTCGCGGCCCAGCGATGCCCGAAACCAAGATGAACCGCCGCGGGGCCTACATCGTCCGCGGGTTCTCGACGAGCCGCGAGGTGGTGCCGAACTTCCTCCAGTCGTTCGACGTCGATGATGGTCGGGCCCCTTGCCCGGTCCGAACCCAAACTGTTACCGCGCCGCAGGGCTTGTTCTTGATGAATAGCCCCGAGATTGAGAAGGCCAGCTCGATGTTCGCGGATCGGCTCAAGAAGGAAACGGACGGCGAGATCAGTAACGCCGTCGACCTCGGCTACCGCATCACTCTCAGCCGACCCCCTTCACCGAAGGAAAAAGACAACGCGCTGACTTACGTCGGTGCCGAACCGGCCCGCCTGAAGAGCCTGGCTTGGCTCCTGTTTAACCTCGACGAATTCCTTTACGTGCAATGACCACCCGTCGCCACTTGTTCCACCAATCTCTCGGCGCGCTGCTAGGCAGCGCGGTCGGCTCGCTTTGGGCCGAAGATGGAAAGCTCGATGCCCGTCTGCCCGGTGGCAAGAAGGCCGACGCGGTGATCTTCCTCTTCATGTGCGGTGGCGTCAGCCACATCGACACGTTCGACCCGAAGGGCAACAAGCACGCCGGCAAGCTCATCGATGCCATTGGCTTTGGCGACAACGTCGCCGAGATGAAGCGCCCGGTGATTCCCTGCCTCCGCACCTTCAAGAACTACGGCAAATCCGGCATCCCCGTCTCCGACTGGTTCCCCCATGTCGGCGGCATGATCGACGATATCGCCATCGTCCGCTCCCTCTGGTGCCAGGAAGGCAACCACTTCCCGGCCGTGATTGAAACGCAGACCGGTCACCGCGGTCGAGCGTTTGACAACCCCTCGTTTGGTAGTTGGGTCTCCTACGCGCTGGGCTCTGGCAACAAAAACCTGCCGACTTACGTCAACGTTGGCCGGGCCTCCTCGCCGGTGCAATTGACGGGCGGCTACCTCGGTGCCACCTTTGCCGCCACGCCCTTCCAGGCCGGTCCGGTACCCATCCCGAATCTAAAGCCACCGGCCAGCAGCAACGCGGCCGAGCGGGATCAGCAAATGGCCGCGCTGGCCCGTTTGAACCAGGAGTTTCGCGAACGTCACGAACTCAATACCGACATCGCAGCAAGAATCGAATCGTACGAACTAGCCGCCCGGATGCAACTTAGCGCGCCAGAAATCGTAGACCTCTCGAAGGAACCGGAGCATGTGCGGGAGCTCTACGGCATCGGCACGAAACCCACCGATGATTTCGGCCGCCAACTGCTGATGGCGCGGCGCCTCGTCGAAAACGGTGTCCGTTTCGTGCAGATCTGCCACGCCGGGGGCGGCAATGGTAGCTGGGATGCTCACGGCGACATGAAGAGCCACGAGCCGCTTTGCCGCGCCGTCGATAAACCGATCGCCGGGTTGCTTCAGGACCTCAAGCAGCGCGGAATGTTAGAGCGCGCGTTGGTTGTGTTTACAAGCGAGTTCGGCCGCAGCCCCTGGTCGCAGAACACGACCGGCCGCGACCATAATCCGAAGGGCTATAGCTCCTGGTTCGCCGGCGGCGGCATCAAGGGCGGAACGGTTCACGGGGCGACCGACGAGTATGGATACCGCGCGATCGAAAGTCCCCACTATTACAGCGACCTGCACGCGACGATCCTGCGGCAAATGGGTCTGGATCATAAGAAAATGCAGTTCCGTGCCTTGGGCCGCAACTTCCATTTGGTGGAAGAAGGGCACGGCCCGATCGAACAAATTATCGCCTAGGCCGGGCCGATTCCAAGTTCTGCCGGAAAGCCGGATCAGCTGGGGCCAGCTTCACGGCGGCTTCGAATGCCGTTACCGCCGCCGCTCGTTCGCCTTGGGCGAGCAGCACTTGGCCCAGCGCGTTGAACACCGGCGCTTCGGTGGGCTGCAGCTTCGCGGCCACCTCCAGGCTGGCCCGGGCGTCGGTCAGTCGATTGGCGTTCTGCTCCACTAGGCCGAGCAGGTAGTGGTAGAGCCACGTGGCCGGGCTGATGCTGATGGCGGCTTGCACGTACTCGCGGGCGACGTCGATGCGCTGCAAATCGAAGTTCAATCCGGCCAAGCGGAACAGTAGCGTGGGGTCGTTCGGCTTGGCTTCGCGGGCCAGTTCCAGGCGCGCGGCGGCGGCCTCCAAATCGCCTGCCTGCAGCAGCACCCGGGCTTCGTCGATCCACGCCGCCGCCTTGCGCTGCAGTTCGATATTGTCTTTCTCCTGCTTGGTTAACGCCGAGAACTTGGCCAGTGCCGCCTTGCGCTCCGGTGCCATACTGAGCCCGCCGAGGGCCCTCGCGAGTTGATAGAAAACCTGGGGTTCGTTCTGGCCGCCGGAGGTGGACGCCAGCTCCAACTCCGCTCGGGCTTCCTCAAACAGGCCCAACCGATTCAGCGCGGAGCCGAGCAAAAAGTGCCCTTCATAAGCGCCGGGCAATACCTGCACGGCCCGGCGCAGCAGCGGCATGGCCGCTTCATTGTCGCCCGCCCGCGCTAACAAGTTCCCCAATCCGGCGAGGGCGGGGAAGTAATCCGGCTGCAACTCCCGCGCCCGGCGGAAACCCTTCTCGGCGGCCTCCCGCTTGCCGCCCGCCGCATAGACTCCGGCCAGGTCGGCGTGGGCATCTACAGAGTCTGGAGCCGCCACCACCAGCGTCTCCAGCAGCGGCAGCGCCTTCGTGTGCAAACCATTTTGCAGATAGAGACTGGAGCTCGCCCGCAGAGCCAATACGTTGCTCGGCTCAATCCGCAGAACCTCCAGCAGCGCCCCCA
>CANNLB010000036.1 GCA_947505565.1 Acidobacteriota bacterium
CCGATCTGGTGTTCGCGATGGCCAAGGGGCTCGTGGAGACACTGGTCATTGATCGGATTCCAGAGAAAGCTCGGGTGGACGAATGGGACCTAGCCGGCTTGGATTCAGATATTCTTACCCGTTTTGGCGTATCGATCGATAGTTCCGGGTACAAAGAGATGAGTCGCGAGGAGCTCGAAGATGATATTTTCGAGCTCCTCAAGATCCGTTACGAGCAGAAAGAGCAATTAATCGGTCCGGACTATATTCGCGACGCGGAACGCATTATCATGTTGAATGTCATCGATAACCAGTGGAAGGACCACTTACTATCGATGGATCATCTGAAAGAAGGCATCGGGATGCGGGCCTACGGGCAAAAAGATCCGTTGCTTGAATATAAGAAAGAATCTTTCACGCTGTTCCAGGACATGATGGATCGGATTGAGGATGAGACGCTTCGGTACCTCTACTTCATGCAGGTGGCCGAGGATGATCGTCCGCAGATGCCGTTCGTCCGTGACCCGGACGATGAAGAAGAGTCTTACCTGCCGACAGAAGAACCGGAGCCGGCTCCAAAGCCGGTTGACCAGAAGGCCGCACGGGCTTCGATTGCCGAGTTTACCCGGAAGATCGAGAAGAAGAAGGAAAAAGAGCTGGCGGACCTCCAATTCATCGGAGGTTCGGTTTCGTCGGCACCGCAGACGCCTGTTGTGGCGTCTAAGAAAGTGGGCCGTAACGATCCGTGTTTCTGCGGAAGCGGCAAAAAGTACAAAAAATGTCACGGAATCAACGAGTAGCCGCGTTTTTGTTCGCGTTTTGGCCACTTTCGGCGGCATTGCTGCCGGAGGGGCTGGAGCTGCACTCCCGGAAGTTGACGGCACCGCTGGTTGCGGCGGACCCGGCGCTATGGAAAGAGTATGGCTTCCAAGAGGGCGAGAGCGCAGTTTACGAAGGGAAGGGAAAAGCGGACGACAAGGGCGTTTTTGGCCCGATGAAGACTTTTTCCGTTTCGGCGTGGCGTCTGCGGGATTCGACGTCGGCGCTCGCGTTATGGCAGCTTTTAAGGCCGACCGATGCGAAGCCGGTGGCGGAGGCGGCGACGAATGTCGCGGCGCGTTCGGGCGGGCGTTTGTTGCTCGCCTACGGCAACTATGTACTTCAGTTTGAGGGGTATACGCCGGAGAACGAGACGGTGCATCAGTTAGTGCTGCATTTACCTCGGTTTGAAAGGGCGGCGTTGCCGGCGTTGGCTGGCTTTCTGCCGGTGGAGGCGCGGGTGGCGAATTCGGAGCGTTTAATCGTCGGGCCGGTCGGCTTAGAGCGGTTTGCGGGGCAGGTTCCGCCTTCTGTGGTGGCGTTTCAGTACGATACCGAAGGCGTAGTGGGGCGATTTGTGGATCGGGATGGGCCGGTGGACTTGGTTGTATTCGCTTACCCGAATCACCAGATTGCGCAGAAGCAGATCGCGGCCTACCAGAATTTGGCGGGACTGACGGCGTCGCGGAACGGTCCGCTGGTGGGGGTGGTTCTGAAGACGCCGAACGCGGATGCGGCGCAACGGGTGCTCGCGCAGGTTCGCTATGAGGCCACGATCACGATCAACTCGAAGCCGGCACCGCCGAAAGAGAATATTGGCGACATGATTTTGGCGATAGCGCAGCTGGCCGGGGTGTTGATTGGTGGGGCGCTGGTGGCGGGATTACTGTTCGCCGGGATTCGGTTGGCGACGGGCGGAGGATTCGGCAACATTCGAGGAAGGCAGGAAGAGGTTGTGTCGCTTTCGATCGACCGAGATGTGTCCAAACGCCCGTAACCGCGTGTAGTTTCTAGAGGTTGGCGATAAATAGATCGATTTCGCACAGGTTGTGCACAGGATTTAAACAGTATTGCCCCTAGCTGAATGGTTCTCCAAGTTGTTGAAATAAAATGACTTATTGTGGTAAAAAAACGTCTATTTTTTTGCTTGACTCTTTCCTTCCTAGGCCGTAACATCCAATCACATACCAGATTCGTGGCGTTGCGATGCCATCGAGCCTGATTCTCCCTAAAACATCCCGACGGCGATCCTGTCGGTAATGTCCGAGAGGCCCTGCGTGATTTCGGGGCCTTTAGGTTTTTCCTGGTCAGGCGTTATTTTTTGATCTGGAAGCGATCGATTTCCTTGCCGGTGCCGTCGAGTTGGCGGAAGGTTAGTTGCTTTCCCTTGAGGTCGAGGATGCTGAGGCTATGTGTTTTTGACACAAAGCGTTTGGTGAATTCCTGCCAAGTGGCGGGATTACCTTCTTGTTCGGGGTTGTAGAGTCCCGCGCCGCCGGCCCCGGTGACGATGTAGGTGACACCCTTGGGTTTACCCTGGTCGGCGTAGGATTTGTCGAGGGTCCAATGCCCGTCGACTTCGCCTTTCTTGGCTCCGGGGCCGGAGGGGGCGAAGGTCATGGGGAAGGTACGCTGGTAGTTGTGGACGTGGCCGCTGAAGACGATGTCGACGCCGTGCTTTTCAAAGACAGGCGCTAGCCAGCGCAACTGTTGTTCGGAGAAGTGGGCTTTGGAGGAGTTAAAGCCGGGTTGATGGAAGCCGACGAAGCGCCAGGTGGATTTCTTCCCTTTGGCGAGGTCGGCTTCGAGCCAGGCGAGGAGGGCGGGATCTTTCCAGTCGACATAGCCGTTGCCGTCGAGCATGGTCCAGTGGGCGTTGCCGTTGTCGAAGGAGTAGTTGGCGGCTTTTGGAAATGCCGTTCCGGCACTTTCGAGAATGGTGGGGACCCATTTTCCGGTCAGTTTAGGCTGGTTCTGGGAGCCGAGAGCGGGGCCGTTGGCGGGCTGCTTCCAATAGAGGAAATAGGCCTGGGCGTCGGGGAATTTGTCGGTGTCGGTGGTGACGGTGTCATGGTTGCCGGGGACGACGGCGAAGAGGCGCTGCTGCATGAGGGATACGCCGTTTTTGGAATCCTGCTCGGCGTTGTAGATGGGGTAATGATTCTTGCGGTACTCGGAGACGAGTCCGCGGCCGTAGACGACGTCGCCGACGATGAAGACCCAGTCGGGTTTGGCCTGGGCCATCTGCCAGGCGATTTCGCGCTGAGAGGTGTTGTCCTGGCCGCTGTCTCCGAAGATTACGACGCGGGAGGGTTGGAGGGCGGATTGACGGGCGCGGCCCTTGGCTTGGAAGACGGCCTTCCCGTCTCTAGAGACGGTGTAGGGGAAATCGGTTCCGGGGCGGAGTCCGGAGAGTTCTGCGGAGTAGACAAAGTGCTGAGACACGGAGGTGGCGCCGATTTTCTGTACTTTGGCGGGGACGGGCTTGCCTTTGGGGCCGGTGACAGAGAAGTTGCTCGGGGCGGCGGTATGCCAGACGATGGTGATGCGGGTAGGGTCGGTTGGGGCGTCGCCGAGTTGGAGGTAGGGCTTGACGAGGAACGGGTCTTGGGCGAAGAGAAGGGCGGCGGAGAGAAAGAGAAGTAAAAAATGCATGGTTGCATCTAGGGTAACAATGCGGGATTGCAATACCATAACGTTATGCGGAGACGTGAATTGTTGGCGATGGCGGGGGGGGGGCTGGTAGGGTGTTCGAAGCCGGAGGCGGAGGCGCCGCGGAAGATTCACGTGCCGCGGGCAGTGTCGACGATGCCGGAGTTGCCGGCGACGGAGGCGGGGAGCGACGAGAAGGGATTTGCCGAGATCACTTGGCCGATGTTGCGTGGGCTGGATACGCGGACGGGACTGGCGAATCCGCTACTCGAGTTGGTGGCGGGAACGGATGTGAAACTGGCCGGGTATATGGTTCCGTTCGATGACGGTTTTGAAGAGGTCACCGAGTTCTTGCTGGTGCCGACGGCGGGGGCTTGCGTGCATACGCCGCCTCCGCCGACCAACCAGATCGTCTATGCGACGATGACAACGGGTCGGGCTGCGAAGGTGGAGCAGGTTTTTAGCGTTTGGGTGAGCGGTCGGTTGGAGATTGCGTCGACCGATAGCCCGTACGGCCAGGCTGGGTTCAAGCTGGGGGCGGTGAAGGTGGAACGACGTGGTTAAGCTTTGAGCCAGCGATCGAACCAGGCGAAGGCATCCTTCTGCATGGGGGCGTCGAATTTGTGTGGCCCGTCGTAGAAATTAGCTTTGTAGCGGTCGGCGGCACCGGCCTTTTTGTAGACCTCGGTGAGGATGCGGTCGGCGCGCTCCATTTCCGGCAGAGTGAAGAGGGTGTCCTGGCGATTGTTGAGGACTAGGACGGGATTGGGGGCGGATAGGCCGAGTATCTCGGGGTAGTCGAGATCTTTCGGGAGTCCGGGCACGTAACACATCCAGGTATGGGTGTGGCACTTATTGAGTAAGTAATCGCGCCAGGTGGTCATCATGCCGACGGCGACTGAGCAGCGGATGCGTTCGTCGGCGCCCGCGAGCATGACGGTGCGGAGGCCGCCGCCGGAGAGGCCGGCGCAGCCGAGTCGGGTGGGGTCGACGTCGGGCCGGGCGGCTAGGTAGTCGAGGGCGCGTTGGTCGTCATAGACAAAGGCCCCGGGCCAAGTGAGGCCGCCGGAGAAGAGGCTCTTGGCGACGACGTGCTCATGGTTGGCAGCCCATTGGTTGTATCTGACGATTTCGTCTTCGGCCTCGGGGTTGGCTTCGACCATGTTATTCCGGATGTTAGCGGGCACATCGGCCCAGCGGACTCGGCGGCTGCCGAAGGTGAAGGTATCGTGGACGATGACGACGTAGCCGCGGCGGGCGAGTTCGTTGGCCCAGGCGAAGCCACCGTAGTAATGATCCTGGTGGCGAATCATCAACGGGTGAGGGTCGCGGGACATGCGGGTAATTTTGCGAAGTCCGAAGTACTTGTTGCCGCCGTGATCGTGGAGGCCGACGATGCCGGGGAGTTTTCCGGTGGCTTTGGCTGGCTTGAGGACGAGGGCTTCGGTGGGGGGGCCGTAGGGCAATTGCCACTTGAGGTGCTCGATTTCGAGGCCGTCGAATTCAAGGTGGTGTTCGACGATGGGTCGCGGTGAGGCGGGCGGGGCGGGGGAAGCGATGGCTTCGTGGAAGCGGGCCCGGGCGACGGCACGCCACGCGTTCACATCCTGAAACATAGGATGTCGGAAAGAGAGCCGGGGCGGGTCGGGGATAGTTCCCGCAGCCCATTCACCATACGCGCCGAGCATATTCGGAGTCATGGATTGGATCATAGCGTAACTTGACGTGAGAGAATGGCGAATAGCAACCCATGCGCTTGTTTTGGTCCCTCCTCATCGCTAACGCCCTTTGGGCGCAAACCCCGAATCCGGTGCAGTGGACGGTCACCGCTGTCGCTGCGAAGGCTGAGGCCGGGGCATCGATTCGGCTGAAGTTGACTGCGGCGATTGAGTCGGGCTGGCATTTGTATTCGGTGACTTCGCCGGTGACGGCGACGGCGACGAAAATTACGGCGCCGTTTGAAGTGAGCCGGATTTTGCAACAGAAGGTGGAAGCGAAGTTCGACGCCGTGGCCGGGGCGACGACGGAGAGCTACGAGACGGCGGCGGTGTTCTACGTGGACGGGGTATTGAAAGACGCGGTCAAAGACCTCGAAGTGGTGATCCGGTCGAGCGCTTGCAATGATCGGCTCTGCTTGCCGCCGAAGAAGCGGACGTTTCCGATTGTATTGACGACGGGGGCGGTGGAGACGGCGGTGCTAGAGGGGTTTGCGGAGGCGAAGGCGGCTGCTCCGGCGGTGGTGGTGGCGGCGGCTCCAAAAGTGGCGCCGGCGAAGGAAGATTTATCAAGCTTTCTGCTGATCGCGTTTGGCTTGGGGTTGGCCGCAGTTTTTACCCCTTGCGTGTTTCCGATGATTCCGTTCACGCTCTCCTACTTCATTGGGCAGGGCGGCAAGAAGGGTTCTCTGGCGCAGGCAATCGTATTTTGCTTGGGCATTGTGGTGCTGTTTACGGGGATGGGGGTGGTTCTGTCGGCGGCGTTGGGGCCTTTTGCCGTGGTGCAGTTGAGCGCGAATCCTTGGGTGAATCTGACGATTTCGGCGGTGTTTTTTGCATTTGCGCTTTCGATGCTGGGGGCATTTGAGATCATGCTGCCGTCGGGGTTGCTGACGAAGTTGAACCAAGCGTCGGAGGGGGGGGGATACGTCGGCGCGCTGTTGATGGGGTTGACGTTTTCGCTGACCTCGTTTGCTTGCGTGGGTCCGTTTGTGGGAACGTTGCTGGCGGCGTCGGTGCAAGGCGATAAACTGCAGCCGGTATTGGGGATGACCGCTTTTTCGTCGGGACTGGCGACGCCATTTTTCATCTTGGCGTTATTTCCGTCCTACTTGAAAAAGCTACCGCGGAGCGGGGTATGGATGATGCGGGTGAAGGTGGTGATGGCGTTTTTGATTTTGGCGGCGATGTTGAAGTATCTTTCAAACGTCGATTCGGTGCTGCAATTGAACCTGCTGACGCGCGAGCGTTTTCTGGCCGGCTGGATGATTCTGTTCGCGGCACCGGCGGCGTATCTGCTGGGATGGCTTCGTTTGGAAGGGATCAAGGCGGAGCAGGATGTGACGATCCCGCGATTGTTGCTGGGGTTGTTTTTGCTGGCGTTTTCGTTGAGTTTATGGCCGGGAATGTCGGGCGCTGCACTGGGCGATCTGGATGCTTACGTGCCTCTGGCGTCGAAGTCGGCGAGCGGGGCGACGAGTGGCTATGCCGCGCTGCCTTGGAAGAAGAACGACCTGGCGGGTGCCTTGGCGGAGGCGAAGGCGGATGGGAAGCAGGTTTTCGTTAACTTTACCGGCTACGCTTGCACGAATTGCCACTGGATGAAAGCCAACATGTTTCCTCGGCCGGAGATTGCTGCTGCGTTGGGAAAGTACATTTTAGTTGAACTCTATACGGACGGGACCGATGCGGCCTCTGAGCAGAATCAGAAAGTTCAAGAGTCGCAATTCGCGACGGTCGCTATTCCTTACTACGTGATTCTCGATGCGGAGGGGAAGACTGTTCGGGGCTTTCCCGGACTGACTAAGGACCCCCAAGAATTCCTCAAAGTTCTCGTTCCATGAAACTTACTCTTTCCCTTTTTCTGGTCGTAGCGGCTTACGCGCAGGCCCCGATTCGTGGTTTTTTCGAAGGTGGGTTGGCGAAGCAGCGGGCGCTGGAAGCGCAACTTTTGGCGCAGCCGGATCCGGCGCGGATCGAAGCTCACATGAAAGCGATGGCGTCGGAGCCGCACCACGCGGGCTCGCCGGCGTCGCGGAAGGTGGCCGAATACGCCCTGAAAGAGTTCCGGACGGCTGGGTTGGAGGCCAAGATTGAGACGTTTGAGGCATTGCTGCCGTATCCGAAAGAGCGGGCTCTCTCGTTGGGAAAGTTTAAGGCGCGGTTGTCAGAGCCTAACTTTGCTGAAGATCCCGATTCGACCGATAAGAATCAACTGCCGACTTATAATGCTTACTCGGCAGACGGCGACCTTAAAGCTCCTCTCGTATACGTGAACTACGGCGTTCCAGAAGATTATGAATATCTGAAGAAACAGGGGGTCGACGTTCGAGGCAAAATTGTGATTGCGCGTTATGGGCAGTCCTGGCGAGGGGTGAAGCCGAAAGTGGCGGCTGAAAACGGAGCGGTCGGTTGCCTGATTTACTCGGATCCGAAGGAAGATGGTTACTTTCAGGGGGATGTGTATCCGGCCGGGGCCTATCGCTGTGAGTACGGGGTGCAGCGGGGCAGCGTGATGGATATGTCCTTATATGTGGGCGACCCATTGTCCCCTGGTTTTGCTTCGGAACCGGGCGGGCAGAAGCGGCTGTCGCTGAAAGAGGCGAAGACGCTGATGTCGATTCCGGTGATGCCGATTTCCTATGGCGATGCGAAGCCGTTGCTGGAATCGCTGGGAGGGCCGACGGCGCCGGAGGGCTGGCGCGGGGCGCTTCCGATCACTTACAAGCTGGGGCCGGGGACGGTGTCGGCCCATTTGAAGCTGACGCATGACTGGGGTACGCGGCCGGTGCATAACGTGATCGCCACGATTCGGGGCAGCGTTTTTCCGGACGAGTGGGTGCTGTACGGGAACCATCACGACGCGTGGGTGAATGGGGCGAACGACCCGATTTCCGGGGCTTCGGCGGTGCTGGAGACGGCGCGGGCGTTTGGGGAGATGTATAAGAAAGGCTGGCGGCCGAAGCGGACGATTGTGTTTGCGCTGTGGGATGCAGAAGAGTTTGGTTTGGTGGGTTCGACCGAGTGGGTGGAGAAACATCTGCCGGAGTTGAAGGAGAAGGCGGTGGCTTACTTCAATAGTGATTCGAATGGGGAGGGCGTTTTGGGATTGGGCGCAACGCCCGCGTTGAGCCTGTTTTTGGAGCAGGTGGCTCGCGATGTGAGGGATCCGGTGACGGGGGAGAGCGTGCTTTCCTTGATCCTGAAGGTGCAGAAACCGTTTCAGCCGGGGCCGCTGGGGTCAGGATCGGACTATGTTGGTTTCGTTCATCATGGGGGCATTGCGGGGGTGAACTTTGGTTTTTCGAGCGCGGTTTCGGGCGGAGGCGGGGTGTATCATTCGGCCTTTGATTCGTTCGCCTGGTATAAGCGGTTTTCGGATGGAACGTTTGTGTACGGCAAGGCGCTGTCGCAGGTGGCGGCTTTGTCGCTGGTGCGCATGAGCGAGGCACCGATTGTACCGTTCGAGTTTACGCGGGCGGTGGCGACGATTATCCAGTATTGGACCGAGGTGGAGAAATTGGCGGTTGAGCGGAGAGTTACTTTGCCGGATTTACGGCCTAACTTAGAGCGGCTTGCTGCGGCGGCGAAGCAGTTTGAAACCGATTATGCCGGGGCGAAGGGCGGGGCGCGGGAGGTCTATTTGACGGAGCGGGCGCTGCTGCTACCGGATGGGTTGCCGGGGCGGCCTTGGTATAAGGGGGCTGTCTCCGCACCGGGGCGGTATACGGGTTACGGGGCGAAGACGATCGCCGGGGTGCGGGAGAGTTTGGAGCTGAATCAGACGTCGCAGGCGTTGGAGCAAACGAAGGTGTTTGGTGCCGTGCTCGATCGATATGCTGCCGCGATTGTGACGGCGGGGCGCCGGTTGCCGCGTTAACCGAATCTTGTCGGCATCGTTCGGCCCCACCGGTGGGGCGATAACCCTAGTGCTTGATGACGCTATAGTTGCTACCAGCCACGAGCGCGGGCGCGCAGACAATGGATCTGCGCTGCGAATAGGACTGCGCATTTCACGGGATGTATACGGGGCGCGGCCCCCGGGATTCAAGCAGATCAGGTCAGAGGACGTGGGTCTTCAGTGACACGGGCTAGGCCAATATTCAAGCAATATTCACGGTTTATTGACGTCCTGTTGCTATTTTCAAAATATGAGAATTCTATTTCTGCTTGCCGTGGCGCTTCCTACGTGCTGGGCACAGTTCGATTCGGCCGTAATCCTCGGCACGATCCGAGACCAGCGTGGCGGC
>CANNLB010000037.1 GCA_947505565.1 Acidobacteriota bacterium
TTTGCTGGGGGGCAAGGTCCGCGACGCCGTTCCTTGCTACGACCATTGCGGCGGTAACAGCAAGGAAGCGGTCGTTGAATCCGTGCAGAAATCGATGGCCAAAGGGTTCCGACACATTCGCGTGCAACTTGGTGCCTATGGTGGAGGCGGCTTCATCCCCGCCGGCCAGGGGTCCCGGCCCGAGAACGGTCGCGGCGGTTCTGCGTTTGATGAAGAGGTGTACGTCGAAACGATTCCGCCCCTGTTTGACTATGTTCGATCCAAGGTTGGCTTCGGCCCCAAGCTCTGTCACGACGTCCATTCGCATCTCAGCGGCATTAACGCCGTCGACTTTTGTCGCCGAATGCAGCCGTTTCAGATGTTCTTCATTGAGGATGTGCTCGCGCCGGAGCAACTGGCTTGGTATAAACAGATCCGCCAAACCAGCACGACCGCCCAAGCGGTGGGAGAGCTTTTCACCCACCCATTCGAGTATCTACCGCTGATTAACGAGCGGCTCATCGACTTCGTCCGCTGCCGCGTGTCCTCCATCGGAGGCATCACTCCCGCGAAGAAGTTGGCGACTATCTGCGAACCACTTGGCGTCCGCACCGCATTTCAAGAGGGCGGCGAGAACGATCCAGTCAACCAACTGGCGGCCTACCATATCGACATCTCCCATCCCGCGTTCGGGATTCAGGAAGAGAACAATTTTCCCGAATTCGTGCGGGAACTGCTTCCCGGCACCGCTGAGATTCGCGGCGGCTACCTCTATGGCAACGGCAAGCCGGGACTGGGTATTGACATCAACGAAGCGTTGGCCGCCAAGTATCCACTTCAGGCCGCTCCGTTGGGCGGGCACTATCCGTTGGATCGGACGCTCGACGGCGCTGTCGTCAAACCATAAAACTACTTCTGCGGGGCCAGGCCCTCGTCGGGCCCCAACCCTTTGCTGAGCCATCCCGGATACCAGCGAAACACATTTCCGGTCAGGCTACCGATGAAAACGACGTTGTCCGGGGTCACGCAAATCCAATGTCCCGGCGACTCCATTGCGCCCAGAATCTTTCCGGTCTTGCGGTCAACGCGCATGATTCGTCCGGCGAGAGTGTCATAGGTCAGATTTTCGATGTTGTTCCGATGCGTCACCACCCACACTTCGTCCTTCGGTGTGATGAAGATTCCCTGCGTGGCGCCCAAGTGCTTCCACATCCGTCGAAACTTTCCTTCGGCCGAAAAGATCTGGATGCGATTGTTTTCCCGGTCGCTGACGTACACTTCGCCAGCGCTATCCACCGCCAGATTGTGCACCGTGTTGAATTGACCAGGCCCCTTGCCCGGCGTCCCCCAAGTCAGCTCGTATTTGCCTTCGTAGCTGAAACGGACCACCCGCGCATTGCCGTAGCCGTCGCTTACGTAAACGTGCCGACCGTCCGGCGAAAACGCTACATCCGTGGGCCGGTTGAACGTCTCCGGCGTCGTCGCCGCCTTGCCTTTGATCCCCAAGGTCAGCTCCAGCTTCCCTTCCGGAGAGAACCGCATCACCTGGTGATCCCCATTGTCGGTCACCCAGATCTTGCCTTGGGGGTCCACGCGCAGTCCATGCGGGTTGCCGAAAAGGCCCTTTCCCCACGAGCGAAGATAGTTGCCCTTGGCGTCGAAAACCACGATGGGGTCGGCCTTTTTGCCGCGCTGGTAGACATAGACCTCGCCCTTCCGATCCACTGCCACAGCGGAAACGCGACCGAACTTCCAGCCGTCTGGCATCGTATCGGGCTCCTCCCCGAAGCGGATTCCCACGCGATATTGGAGCAGCCCTCCTTCGTGGGGATACCATCCGGGTAGCTCCTGTGCGGGCGCAATCGACAGGGTACTAAGTAGCAGAAGCGGTAGTGGTTTCATCCGCGCTATCATACGCCCGCTGCCGGAGGGAGGCAACCGGTGTTCCAGAGGGGTGTTCCAGAGGTGGTGACTAAAAGTCAGCTTCTCGGTGGTCGTTTGCCAGCACCCCGGGGAACCCCCAGTTTTCCTCGGCGATTTTGGTGATCACGACATGGGTGCGCACCGGTCACTTTCCAGTTTGCACCCGAGCGTTTCGATGGATCCGGCGACCGCCTGCGCCTCGGGTGATCCGGAGATTTACACACCACATGCTCTGGCCATCGCAGAGCCGGCGGCTGGGGCAGCGCGGCGATTCCCACGGGTGCCTCATGAATGGATTGCAGCCGATTGATGAGGTCCTCGGCACGGAATGGCTTGGCGAGGAACTGGCCCATGTCTGCCTCTGCAAAGCGTTCGCGATCCTCCGCCCACGCGCCTGCTGTCAACGCGACGATCGGGATGAGACAGATCGGGCTCTCCCGGATCCGCCGAACGCCCTTGTCGCCATCCATCACCGGCATATGGTCATCCACCATCAATGTGACATCGAACTGCCTCTTCTCCGGGTTCGCCAAGGCCACCGCGCCATTTTCTGCGATCTCGCAATGACAGCCAGTCCGCTCCAGAATGCCGAGACCGTCTTCTGGTTCACCTTGTTGTACTCCGCCCTCCAGCACTCGCGAAGAATTGACCAGCCCTGCTCGCCAAAACTTTACCACCAACCGGCCCCGACTGCGCTGCCTCTCCGATGAGCATGGGCTTGTGGCGCTCGGTCTGGCCGCGCGGGCAAACGTCGGTGCCTAAACCTATTCCACGATATACGCGCCTGCGGCACGGATGAGGAAGGTCCCGCCCGTCGGCATGCCACGCGGCATGATCAGTTTGTGATCTGGCCAAGTCTATTCGAGCAGAGGCTGTAAATTTCTGGGGGCGCCGAGGCCTCCGCCAGGAGCAACCGTAAACCAACCAGCGTAGCCGCGATCGGGACAATCTCTTTCTGCTTGCGCAGCCTGCCGGCGCTGAGGAATGCGGCGGCTCCCAACGCTCGAATCATGGTCAAGGCTTCGACCAACTCTCGCCGTCGAATCGGCTGCCTCAGCCAAGGCCGAAAGCTCAGGCGCTCGGCCTCCCTTCCTATCGTCAGGCCGGGGTCCCAACTCAGCAGAATCCGCGGCGCCCCGCGAGCGCTTGCCGGCGGAACTCGAAGTGTGTCCGTCAACCAAACGTCAGGCTGTTCGCTGGTCAACAGGGCGCCCTGCGCCGCTAGCCAACTCAACAATAGCTTCCCCAGACGCGGCCCTCCCACATCGCAGTGGACCTTCAGCCCGGTCAAACGCGGTTCGAAGGCGGTGACCGCCCGCCGATCCTCTTGAATCCGCATCACGAACCAGAAGACCGACCCTGTTCCCGGCGTACTTCGCCACCGAATTGTGCCCCCCATCGCAACAATAATCTTCTTCGATAGCGCCCAGCCCAGCCCGGTCCCGCCAAACTATCGTTGCGTTCCTGGTTCGGCTTGCTCGAACGGTTGGAACATCCTTGCAACTCCTCGGGGCTCGCCAGAGTTGACCACCTCTGCTCGGATAGGGTTTAGATCCAGAAATCAGATCTTGCCACGTGGCGAATAGTGGCCTCCGGCTTCCTCATCCACGCCGAAGGCGCGCAAGTTTTTCACCACGTTTGGAGCGGCGTTGTGATAGCCCGCGGCGGCATGAGCAAAACGGCCCGTCAGGTACCCTTCGCGGCTCTGAGTCGGTGGTCAGTTTTTGGTGAACAAGCGTAAGTACTTTCTCGCGAGTGCCGAAAAACTGCCTCAACAGCGAGGTGTCCACCCAGCCCAGCAACTGCTCCGCTGATCGATTTGCGCCAACGAGCCTACCATCCAGGTCGGTCTGCAGAACCAAATCTCTAGCGCTCTCAAATAGCTCCCGGTAGCGCTTTCGGAGACCTTGCAGCCGATAACGAATCCTTCAGCCGCCTCGTCTGTTGGCTAATGTCTTGCCCCTAGCGGAGAATCCACCACGCAATCATGCTGACAAGCACGATGAGGGAAAAGACTAGACCGAGAAGCCAGGGGAGCCTAGGGCACAGGGACATGGTCGCCATCCGAGGCGACACACACATCACTCATCTGGTGTATCGTCCAGGAAGACAAAGTTATGCGGCACCAACGCTATTTGGGTTCGTTAAATTTGCTTACTTCGCCCGATAACCGGGATGCCAGCGGACTCGTTTGGCCCGCGTACTTGTTGCCCGGCTTGGTCCGATAGGGCACCGAGACCGGTGTACTCAATTGCTCAAACGTGAAGGAGCAAATGCGCATTCCCGGATACAGTGCCACCGGAACACGGCCCAAATTAGAAAGCTCTAAAGTGGCTTTTCCCGTCCAACCCGGGTCAAATAACCCCGCCGTTCCATGCACGATGATGCCAATCCTACCCAAACTCGACCGGCCCTCTAGGCGGCCCAGCACGTCATCGGCTAGGTCCAGGCGCTCTTCTGTAATCGCCAGACAAAAATCCCGCGGCTGCAAAATAAAGGGCTCTCCAGCCGGAACGATAATCGTTCTCATCATCTCCTGGATGCCGCCTTTATCTCTCGGGTCAATAAAAGCAAAGCGAGAGTGTTCAAAAACACTAAACTCATTACCCAGACGAAAATCGACCGAGCAAGAACCATACTGCTCAGCCGGAAGTTCCGGTTCGATCCGGATCTTCCCCTCCGCGATGTAGCGCTTAATATCGATGTCCGAAAGGACCATGAAATTACCGGAGGACTTAGTTTGGTGGACGACATGGGATTCGAACCCACGACCCCCACGATGCGAACGTGGTGCTCTCCCAACTGAGCTAGCCGCCCACACGCGACTAACTCCAGTATACAAAACTCAAAGCCGTTCGTGGGCGGGTTACAATAAATTTTTGATGGCTGACGATATCCTCTCGAAAATGCGTTCCGAATGGGACGCCCGCGCTCGCGAAAACGCCCGTTTCTACGTGAATACGGCCAAACAAGACTGGACCGACGATGAGTTTTTCCAATCGGGCGAGCGTACGGTCGCCGAAGAAATTCTGACGGACATGACGAATATCTGTCAGGGCAAAGCTCCTCAAGCCATGCGCGTGCTCGAAATCGGCTGTGGCGCCGGACGGGTTACGCGAGCATTGGCTGGCCTGTTCGGCGAGGTCCACGCCGTCGACATCAGTCCCGAAATGATCGTCCAGGCCACTGCGGCTCTCTCCCCGTTCCCTCACGCCCACGTCTATCAAAACAGCGGAAGCGACCTCGAAGTAATCCCGGCCCGCGACTTCGACTTTGCCTTTTCGACCATTGTCTTCCAGCATATCCCCAGCCGCGACGTGATCGAGAAATACGTCAGCGAGGTCTCCCGTCTGCTGCGCCAGGGCGCGCTGTTCAAGTTCCAGGTTCAGGGCGATACTACCCTCCAGACCATCGCGGAAGACACCTGGCTCGGTGTTCCCTTCTCGGACGACGAAGCAGTCGCCATGGCAGAACGTTGCGGCTTCGAACCTCGCTACCGACACGGTGCTGGCGGCCAGTACTTCTGGCTTTGGTTCTTTAAGCGCTAGCCGTCGATGTCTTCCGGCGCCCGTCCCAGTATCGCTTCATCCGGGCGGATACTTCCTTCCGCTCTTCTTCGTTCATCGACTTCCGGCCACGTCGGCCGGAAGTCGCATGGATGCCCCCCTGCCCCTCAAGGATCGCGATCGCCTGGTCAAGTCGGCGCTTCTCTTCGTACAATTCCTGAATCGCTTGATATAGGTCCATCTGGGTTGCTGCTTAAGTCGAGCTTCTTAAGCAGCATACCCCGATTTCATACCCTTTATATTGCTGATTAGTACTTACCTGCTTTAAGCTGGTACTAATGGCCCGGCCCAATTCATCGAATCAGAAATGGCCAAGCAGGCGCCAGTTTGTAACCGTAACGGGTTACCGCGAAGAATGTCAGACCACCCATGACTGCGGCTAAGGCCAGCACAATCACCAGCACGGACGCCCACGGGAAGCTCTGATCTGTCCGTCGCAGCTCAAGAAGATAGCTCGCAAATACGCCAACGAAATACAAAAACACCATCGGCACCGAAAAGATCATCAAGTTGAAAATGTCCGGCGTCGGTGTCACCACCGCCGCCAAGATCACGATGATCAAAATGGCGTAGCGTGAGTTCTCAAGCAAGAACTTCGCGGTTGTGATGCGCAGGAATGTCAGAAAGAAGACAATCACCGGCATCTCAAAAACCAAACCAATGCCGAGTGTCACATTCACGAATAGGTCGAAGTAGTCGACCAAGTTAATGGCCGGCTCGACGTTGATGTCCTTGCCCATGCCCAGCAGGAATTCCAACCCAAATCGGAACGCCACAAAGTAAGCAAACAATCCGCCAAGAATAAATAAACCCGCGGTGCACAAGATAAACGGCGCAGCGAATCTTCGCTCCTTCTTGTAGAGCCCTGGTGCGATGAACGACCAAACCTGATAGAGAATCCAGGGAGCCGACAAGAAAATCGCGGTCAACAAGGGCACCTTCATCCAGATCACGGTAAACGCGTCCGTCGGGCTCAATTGCTTCAGCGTCGGGGGGTACCCCAATCGACGAAGAGCATCCGCCGCTGGATCCGAAATCAACTTCCATATCTCGTTAGCGAAAATCATCGCCAGGAAGAACGCCACCGCCACGCCGCTCAGCGTCTTTATCAGACGCGAACGCAGCTCCTCCAGGTGCTCCATGAAGCTCATCCGCAGCATGCCGTCGTCTTCTTCGTCTTCCGGATCGTCCTTCCCAGCAGGCGGCGGCGAACCGCTCCCGCCCCCCGCAGACGTTGCGACTACCGGGGCTGCCACTGCCATTGGTGCAGACGGCTGATGGTCAACTTGCGAGTAAGGATCGTCATAGGTGTACCCATCATAGTGGTGCGAGTCATGATGGGCGTCTGTCGTTTGCTCGTGCGACACATGCGTTTCGCCGAACGCAGACGGAACCACTTCCGCCTCGGCGGGTGGGTTCTCCGGCTGCGTTGGCACGGGTTCACTTTGCGGGGAGGACCCCTTCTGCTCTTCCGATGACATAAAGTACGGTTTAAATTAACTAGCCACTGACCCTTGCGACACAGTGCCTTCAGCTGCTTTCACCACTACCGGACTTTCCGGAGTGATCGCGGCTGCTTCTTCGGCCGGGGCTTCAATGAGAGTGGTCTGTTCGGCGCCCTGAGGTGCGGATGCGCTTACCGTGGTTGAAGAGGTTGCGGTGGAATCTGTCAACTGCGGGGTCGATTCCCCGTAGTCGTAATAGGACGAGTCGTCGTAGTTCGTAATTTCGTTCTGGAACTCACGCGTCACATCCCGGAGCTCGTTCAGCTCCTTCATCGATCCGTTATCCCGCTCCAATGAGTTCATTTCGCGCTCAAACGTGGATCGCAACTCCGACGATGCCCGTCGGAATTCGCCCATCGCTTTGGCGACCGTTCTGCCTAGCTCCGGTAACTTTTTAGGACCGAAAACCAGCAAAGCAAGCATAAAAATCAGGATCATCTCCTGAGTGCCTAGCGAGCCCATGGAATGGTGTTACCTCCTTATGAGGAATAAGAATTCTGTTTCAGTCTATCACAGGGTATCCTGGCGCCGATGCTCTACGCGGCCATAGACCTCGGCAGAACGAAGATCGCTGGTGCCCTCGGACACCACGACGGCGCCTTGGTCTCCCAACGAAGGTCTCCCAACGAACTATCCCCACCGAAGCCGACGGCGGACCCGACCACGTGATCTCCCGCATCCTCTCTGTCCGCCGCGATCCTGCGATTCCCCCCGGCGCCGAGGGCGGCGGGGTACCTAGTCTGGTTGATCGTTCGAACGGTGATGTGCTGTTCTTCCCCAACCTCGCCACCCAATGGCGCGGCGTCCCGCTGGCTCGTCGACTGCAGGCCGAACTCGGCATCCCCGTCCGTGTCCTCAACGACGCCCGCGCGGCCACTCTCGGCGAGTTCCGCTTCGGCCACTCCTCCCCCAACATGCTCCTCTACACGCTTGGCACCGGCATCGGCGGCGGGGTCATCCTTGACGGCAAACTTCACCTTAGCCCGCTCGGTGCCGCCGGCGAACTTGGCCATCAAGTCATCGAACCCGCCGGCCCGCGCCGGCACTGCCCTTCTTGGCCTTCCTGTGACCGTTGCCGAAATGGTCGACCTACCGGCGTGTCGACCCATCTTCACCCGCGCAGGACAATACCTCGGCCTATCGGCGGCGAACATGATCAGCGCTCTCCACCCCGAACTCATCATCTATCGCGGCGGACTTTCCGCTCTCGGAGACCTTCTGCTAGGGCCGATCAAAACCACCATCGCCGAACGGGTCCGGATGTTCCCGCCTACCGGCATCCGGCAGGAACGCTCCCACCAAGCGACCACGCCGGTCGCCTGGGCGCGCTCGCACTGGCGGCGTTAGACTTGACCCAGGCGCCTATGACTGACTATACCTACCTCGACGTTGCTAAAATGATCGATCACTCGCTCCTCAACCCGACTCTCACGACGACGGATTTGGAACAAGGCATTCTTCTCGCGAAGGCCTACGACGTCGCCAGCGTATGCATCCTCCCTTACGCCCTCAAACGTTGCGCGATCATGCTGCACGGCTCGGATGTGAAGGCGAGCACAACCATCGGCTTCCCACACGGCGGACATACCACTGCCCTAAAACTAGCGGAAACCAAGCAGGCCCTCGCCGACGGCGGCCAAGAGCTTGACATGGTCGTCAACATCAGCAAAGTGCTCTCCGGTGATTGGAACTATGTGGCGGCGGATATTCGCGCCGTCGTCGCCGAAACCCACGCGGCGCGCCAAAAAGCAAAGGTGATCTTCGAAAACGCTTACCTTAACGATGAGCAGAAGATCCGACTGTGCGAAATCTGCAGCGAGATCGGTGCCGACTGGGTCAAGACCTCAACCGGCTACGCCCCCACCGGTGCCACCCATGCCGACCTCATTCTGATGCGCAAACATGCAGCGCCCCATATTCAGGTGAAAGCCGCCGGTGGCGTTCGCGATCTGGATGCCCTGTTGGCCGTGCGCGCTCTCGGCGTCACCCGCTGCGGCGCCACCCGCACCGCCACCATGCTCGATGACGCCTGCTCGCGCCTCGGCCTTCCTGCCGTTGTCTCCTCCCGCGCGGAGGTCGCCGGCTACTGATGCGTCTGGAGTCGCTGCAAATTGGGCAAGCCCAGGACTATGGCGACTGGGTCACGGCTACGTACAAGTATCAAATCGAAGGCCCAGTGCTTGTCGAGGCAATGGGCCTCAACGGCGACGAGGTTGCCGATCAAAAGAACCACGGAGGGCCGGATAAAGCGGTCCTCGCTTACGCAGCCGCCCACTACTCCCACTGGCGGCAAGAGACCCAAAATAGCGACTGGACCGGCGGTGGCAGGGGCGAAAATCTCACCATCGCCGGCCTCGCCGAATCG